>CAYNTB010000351.1:0-3321 GCA_964399905.1 uncultured Bacteroidales bacterium
GCGAGTTTCTGAAAATATTTTATGAAGGGATTTAAGTAGTTATGAATTATGATTTATGACTTATAAATTATCAATATATACATTGACCAAAACTGACCATTATGAAATTTAGAAAAATCAGCTTTTTAGCCGCATTCTTGTTTTGTTCTTTTATGATTTCGAATTTGAACATGATATCTGCTCCACAAGAAAAAGAAGTGTTACCACCTGGAATACTCCCAGTGGTTATCATCTCGGGTTCAGATTATGAGATGGGATTTCAGTACGGACAGCAAGCTGCACAGTATATCGAAGTAAATGTCATTGCGAATTGGGCAACTGCTTTGCAGCAGTTTCGCCGCGAGGAAGTATTAAACACCTTAAAAATAAACCAATATTTTATTGAACAATATACGCCTGAAAATATTGAGATTATGAAAGGAATGGCAGATGGAGCATCCGCCCAGGGTTTTGATATAAGCTATCAGGATATTTTGTTAATGAATATAACCTTGCCTGATCCCGAAACATCCAGTTATCCAAAGGATGCTGAAAATTCTATTTTACCATCAGAAAAAAGTTGCTCGGTAAGTTCTGCCTGGGGTAGTGCCACTAAGAGCGGAAAACTAATAGGCATGGAAACCCTTGATGGAAGTGGAGAGTCAAGATTCGGAATTGTAATCATTGCTTTTCCCGATGAAGGGAACAATTACATATGTGCTGCCGATGCAGGCGAAATCGGGAATCACTTTCTAATGAATAACAAAGGATTTTTTCTGGGAAATAGCGGAGGGGGGAGTTCGCCACGAGCCATCGACGATAATTATGGAATTTGCTGGGCAGCCTCCCTGCCGCATATAGTGAGGTTTGCAAATAATGCTAAGGAAGCCAGGGATATGATTGTAAAATGGCAAATCAATGTTCCCGAAAATTTTCATTTTGTTGATATTTACGGCAATGCTTTTGTAGTGGAAAAAACAGCTGCAGTTCAGGCTGTTCGTAATTCAGGAGATTTTGGAGAACGGGATTTTATGTTTTCAACAAACACTTATTTAAACGACAAAATGAAAGTGACCAAGTTTGGCGACTTCGTTAATAAACATGGTGGGTTCGATGCTTACTCATCGCCACGTAATATGCTGTTTTGGGATATGCTGAACAATTATCATGGCGAAGTTGATGTTGAATTTATGAAAATGATATTACGCTTCCCCGGCAATCCTCCACCATATCCTCCAGAAGGAGGTTGGGATGCAAAAATCTGCCGACCGACCAATTCATGGGTATCGGTCCTTCAACCAGATAATGGAGATAATGGACTGGTAGATGTTTGCACTGGCCCGGCAGGAAAAGTTATTCAGTCATCAATGGCTTACAATGGGAAACCAATGCGCTCCAATTATCAGTACATAGACGGAACAAACACTTTTTATCGCTTACAACTGGCATCAGCACCAAAGGATGTCGTAAACAGGGCAAAAGCAGATGCTAAGGATTACCTGGCAACGGCTTATAAAGAATTTATGCAATTGACACCAAAAGATACTGAATACGCCTATTTGAAAGAAATATTCTCAAATGCCAATAAAGAATATTACAGGGGAAACCAGGCTTTTGATAAGGCATTATTGGCGAATGGAAATGAAGCCTTGTTGTTGTTTGCAAAAGCCGCAACTGAATATACACGTTGCCAGGCCCATGCTATGGAAGTTTATGAGGCTATTCTTCCTCCTGCAACCAGTCCAACTGATTTGGGCTTAAAGCCATTTGGTGGCGATTGGGCCGAATGGGAAACAAAAGTTGGGAAAAAGTAATAGAAGGGAAATTCATATTTACGAGGGCCCTGCTTATTCAGATTCTAAATCCGCCAGCTGAACGCCCGCCAAATCTGTGTACTTGATTCTTGAATCAGGAATTACGCTATTCCATCGAAAGCATATAAACCGCAAAAGATGCCAACCAATGTTCGCCTTCGTAATTTCCGCTGGCAACATTTTCTAATGCACTTTCAGCATGAATTTTGGCCGCATTTTTAAGAATGATACCGTAAGGATCATCATCCGGTAGTGCTTTTGAGATGCCAATCATACACCAGGCACGACTCAGATTCAAACCATCCAGATGAACGCCCTTTGGGTCTTCACGGTCTGAAACAATGGCCGGTTCCGTAATGTTTGATAATTCGCCGGTTAACAGTCCGGGCATAAATTGATGAAACCATTGTTGAAATTCAATTTCACTTAAAACCCGACGCATTAAATCAGCCTCGACAAGGGTAGGAGAGAGGAAGTCTTCCCCACCGGGTTCCCATAAGGCAGGCCCATTGGTGTCTTTTAGATAATAAAATAAACTTCTTTCATTCAATAAGTCGATTAATGCCTGATTGCCTGATTTATGGGCGTAATCCAGCGCAAAAGCAATTCCAAATGCTGTATTGGGATGCACCCCGGTTCGCACCGGATAAACCTGCTTTGGCAGAAAATCTTTATATTGCTTTATCATTCGATCTACCAAGGGCGCCAAATTGTTTTTCCAGTTTTGTCCATCTGTGTCGGGCCAATCGTAAAGCTCTTCGGCCAGTTTCAACAGCCAGGCCCAACCATAGGTTCTTTCATATGACTTTCGGTTTTCCTGACCATAATATTTGACTTCCTGTAAAATGTTTTCGGCACTCAGATTCGCATTAAGCGCAGCCCTGATCTCATCGGATTCCGGTAAATCAGGAAAAAGTTTTAATAATCTGACCAGCATCCAGTGGCCGTGAACGGAAGAATGCCAGTCGAAGCATCCATAAAATGCCGGGTGCATTTCCGAAGGTGTTAAAACATCGGCAGCATCATTCATTACATGGCCTGTTTTGTTCGGGTATTCTTTTTGCACACATTTCAGAGCCAGTTGTGCGAATCCGGATGCCACTTCTATTGTGAGTTTTTCTGAAATGATATTTTGTTCGGCCCTTAAAAGCTGTTTTGTTGAAGGCCACAATAATAAAATTACAAATAGGATTCGAATGATTACGGATGATGATTTTGTTTTCATAATAGATTTAGAATGATTTGTATTTTCCTTTATTTATAAATTATAAAGTCGTACCAAATTTTCTTCCTGTTTTTTGATCAGCTCCTGTGCTGCTTCCAGGGTGATTTCCTTAAAACGGATTTTATCACCGGCCTTCATTTGGGCAAGCACCGGAATATCAACGGAAATAACATTGGCTATTTTTGTATAACCACCAACAGTTTGATGGGCGGCCATCATAATGATTGGTTCACCATGACCCGTAACCTTTACACTTCCATGTACAATTCCTGATGAAATGATGTCTGCTCCGCTTTTATGTTT
>CAYNTB010000352.1:0-1478 GCA_964399905.1 uncultured Bacteroidales bacterium
GGTACCCATCAATTGTGTAAGCTCATCATGCACAATCTTAACCATGAGTTGCCCGGGCGATACTGCGGTCAGAACCCCCTGCCCTATTGATTTTTGTTTTACATCCTCTGTAAATTGCTTGGCAATTTTAAAGCTGACGTCGGCATCAAGCAATGCTTTACGCACCTCTTTAAGTGTTTCAGCAACATTGATTTCGGTAATATAACCCTGGCCTTTTAATATTTTAAATGAGCGATCTAGTTTTTCTGATAAACCTTCAAACATATGCTATTATTTTTTTGGGCTACAAAATTAGTAATTTGTATTGAATAAACAGTCATTTCGAACATTTGGATTTTCCAGGTACAAAAACTTATATATTAAGATTTTTTGTATATTTCAACAAATTCAGGATTCAGCTCTAAATTTAAACCTACATAACATATCTCATGATGAAACTTTTACGTAATTCCATTGTGCTCCTTATGCTTATTTTTATTAGCTGTGCTGATCATACAGCGATAAAGCAGTACGGCAGTGTAGCCTCAGCCGATATGCATGCAACCATAGCCGGACAAGCCATTCTGGATCAGGGAGGAAATGCTTTTGATGCCGCCATCGCGCTTGCTGCCGTATTAAACGTGGTGGAACCCATGATGTCGGGAATTGGCGGATATGGCACCATACTGACTTATGATGCTGTCGAAGATGAAATAAAATACCTCAACCCAAGCGGAAGGTTCCCGTTAGCAACCAACACGGATCTGATGCGTGCACCCAGCCCCGATTACCTGAAAAACCGTACGGGCCCCAAATCAATCTCAACCCCTGGTAACCTCAATGCCTGGAAGGCAATGCATGAAAGATACGGAAAACTGGAGTGGGCACTTTTGTTTGAACCGGCCATAAAGCTGGCCGAAGAAGGATTCGTAATATCGAGAAGTACCGCTAATTATATACAGCGGGCGTTCAGCGATTTCTCACCTTATACACAAACATTTTATGGAAAAAATGGCCAGGCTCTTAAAACAGGCGATCTTCTTATCCAAAAAGATCTCGCCAAAACATTCCGGCTGATTGCAAAAGAAGGAACCCAGGTTTTTTACCAGGGTTTAATTGCTGAAAGCATTGATGATCAAATGCAAAAAGTGGGGAGTTTTTTGTCATTGGAAGATTTAAAGAACAATGTTGCTGAATGGTGGGAGCCCATTAAAATTGATTACAGGGGATATGAAGTTTATACCGCCTCACTTCCGGCCAATTCATTTGCCGCTTTTGTAAACCTGGGGCTGATGAATCAAATACCACCGTCTGAACTCGACCGCAGCTCTCCGGAATATTTTCATCTGATTACGGAAATGAATAAAGAATCCTATAAAGCACGTCTGGCCTATTCATTCGATCCGGAGATCAAAAATGCACCTTTGGATAGCATTTTATCACCCGAAATTCTTAAAAATGTAACTGCTTCGCTGAACCGCGATACTGCCACTGATTTT
>CAYNTB010000352.1:1488-3071 GCA_964399905.1 uncultured Bacteroidales bacterium
ATTCGGGCCCGAAAGCAAAAACACAACACATTTTGTTGTGATCGACAAATGGGGCAATATTGTAAGCGCAACCCAAACCCTGGGCAATGTATTTGGCAGCAGGGTAATGGTTGAAGGAACAGGTATCTGGTTAAATAACTCCATGGCCTATTCCACTTTTGAACCCAAGGGAAACCCCATGGACGCATTCCCAGGAAGGCACAAGTTATCTGGCGATTGTCCGGTTATTATCATGAAAGACGGACAGCCCTGGGCTGCACTTGGATCGCCCGGCGGGCATACCATTACTCAAAATGTCCCACAAATTATTTACAACCTGATAGATTTTGAGATGAATATGCAGGCGGCCATTGATGCCCCAAAAATCGTATTTGTGGAACCAAATGCGGTGAGGGTTGATGAAGATTTTGATACATATCTGGTAAATGGCCTGATTGAAAAAGGTCATTATGTAACTGTTGGAACCATCGGGAATGCAAATGGGATAAGAATAATCCGCGATGCAAAGGGTAAAATTGTTTCGTTTGATACGGGCATCGATAAAAGGGGAAATGGACAACGACCTGTTGTAGATCGTTAGCTAAATTAGAATTCTTTGTAAAAAGAAAATTTGCGAATTATATTAATCCTATTTTTGCAAAAAATTAAAGGACATGGAAATGTTTTTCGATTCTTCATTTTTCACATATCTGCTGCTACCATTACTTATTTTCTTTGCCCGTATCGTGGATGTGAGCATTGGAACCGTTCGTATCGTAATGGTTTCGAAAGGACAAAAAATATGGGCCCCCATTCTGGGGTTTTTTGAGGTTCTTGTTTGGTTGATCGCCATTGCAAAAATATTCCAAAACCTGGATAACTGGGTTTGTTACATCGCTTATTCGGCTGGTTTTGCGACCGGAAATTATGTGGGCCTGATCATTGAAGAAAAGCTGGCAGTCGGGGTGATCAGAATACAGATCATCACCGCAAAGCTTGCCACAGAACTTATCGAAAGGATGAAAAAATCCGGTTACGGTATTACTCATCATGAAGCAAGGGGAAGTTCGGAAAACGTTAGTATTATTTACAGTATCATTAAGCGGAACGACCTGCCAGAAGTGGTAGGTTTTATTAAACAATACAATCCAAATGCCTTTTATTCAATCGAAGATGTAAAATTTGTCAACAAAGGTGTATTCCCTGTAAAGACAGCAAAAAAATATTGGCGCAAGGGGAAATAAGACCGGCCTTTTTATAGCAATTCATTAATAATCTTTTGATATTCAACTAAATCCTGAGATCGCGATATACGACGGAACAGCTCATTTCTGTTATCAAATAAATGGGAAAAATAACGCCAGAAATCTTTCATTTTTCCCAGATTAATATCCATTGTTCGAGCCAGAAACATAACCATCGCCAGTTTAGCTAATTCAGACGGTGCAAACCCTATAATTCCAACACCCAGCCAGCGGCTTGAACCTTTGGTCTCGATTCCCAAAGGGGTGATAACGAGTATGAGGCAAATGATTGAGATAAGCATTAAAGGCAAAGCAAGTTCCCGCAAACGAAGATAATTGATTTTCATAACTACTATCATA
>CAYNTB010000352.1:3081-3320 GCA_964399905.1 uncultured Bacteroidales bacterium
AGGGCAAAATCCCTCAGTACTCAATCCTTTAATTTTTTCAGCCAGAAACGGGTCTTTCAATAATCCCCTTCCAATCATAATTTTATCAACCGAAGGAAATCTGTTCCTGATCATTTGATAATCGGCAACAGTTTTAATATCACCATTGTAAACCAATTCATTTTTGGATAAATTCAGGCATTCTTCAAAATAATCAAGCATCACTTCACCGCTGTACAATTGTTTGCCGATGCGCGGAT
>CAYNTB010000353.1:0-2156 GCA_964399905.1 uncultured Bacteroidales bacterium
TCAATTCCAAACTGAAAGCCATGGGTATGTCCGGCCAGTGTTAAATCAATATGCCTAAACTTTTTTGAGACCCCTTTTTCCCAATGGCTCGGATCATGCGACATTAATAATTTCGTGGTATGCTCCCCCACCCCTTTTAAGGCCTCATTCAGATTTGCTTTTTTTGGAAAACGTGGTGCCGCTCCCCAATTTTCAACACCCAGTATTGCCAGTTCTTCTCCCTTTCTATTTAGGATATCATGTTCATTTTTAAGTAATTTCCAGCCTATTCGTTCGTAAAAAGCATACAATTGCCGCATATTTTCTTCTTTGGCTTCATCTGATTCCCAGTTCACATAATCTCCATAATCATGGTTTCCCAAAATCGCATAAATGCCATTTTTTGATTTAACTTTGCTCAGAACATCCTCAAATCTAAATGCTTCGGTTGTTGAGAAATTTACAAGGTCGCCGGTGAATAAAACCAAATCGGCATTTTGCGCATTAATTATCTCAACAATTTCCTCAATCGGTCTGATTGATGGCCAACTTCCGAGGTGCAAATCAGAGAAATGTACTATTTTTAATCCATTAAAAGCATCGGGCAAATCTGGTAAAACGATATCTTCAGTCCTTAACCTAAAGTCGAAGGCCCATTTAAACCTCCCCACGAGCATCGTGCTTAATACCAAGCCTCCACTTATAAAGCCCAGTTTTTTTATAAAACTATTTCTGCTAATTTTCGGAAGGTTACTGTGCAATTCCTTTTTATGTCTTTTTGCTGATACATGCCTTGAGATGAATTGAACTCCACGAACGATATCCGTTAGCAAAATAAACATTGCCACGAATATTTTTGCGATATAACTGATGACCACAAATCCCGTAATATTCATATAAAGAGAAATATTCCAAGATTGAACGGGTTTAAATATCCCAAAAACTGCAGTGAAACTAAATGCAATTAAAGGTAGCCAGTATAAAATGCCCAAGCTGTATTTGAAAACGGAAGATTGATTTAAAATCCATTTCTTGATGGCACTCCATAGATAAAGATCAAATAAAAAAATGATAACAAAAATCGGAAACCTACCAGTACTTTTGGGGAATACACCGGCAACAACAAAATATGCTGCAACTATCAGTAAAACAATTAGAAGTACCCTATATTTTTTTACGCTTATTCGAAGCATTTACTATTTTAAATCAATCATTCAAAAAAAAGACCTGCTAATATTTTTTTAGCAGGCGCGGCAAAATTAAATATAATTATTTAATTACTAAGTATTTTTAACAAATATTAGAATTAAATACGTTTTATGGATAAACAAGCTGTGAATTAATATCAAATTCTACGATAATTGATCATTCATAAAGTTTTTCGCCAATATCATATCACTGTATGAGTTTTGGATAAGTTCACTTTGTGTGATTCCAAATAATTTCAGATAGTAATTGCATTGGTTTATCATATCGTATTCTGAGGCTTTTGTACTGTGATCAATCACTTCTATTTCAACAAAACTGCCCAAATTTTTCACTTCATCGATATGAAATTTTACATGATCAACAAAATAAATTTCTCTTTCCTTATCAACCACTGCTAAAACTCCCAAGGCCCTGCTAAGAATTTCTTTAATACCAGAATCAGGATTTGTGCCAAACAAGGTACAATCACTTTTTTTTGGCCCAGTCTGATTATCTCTCAAATAGTGAATCAGATTGTTTTCAATTTTTCCTTCCCTTAATTTTAAACGACCTTTAACATTTGCGAAATAAGTATCAATTTGATGATCCCTTCCCTTAAAATCGGCTCCTAAGTCTGTGAGAATATTTCTAACTTTTTTAGGGTCATGGCAGTATGCTTTAATTTCGATATTTTTAACTTGTGGCATAATATCATCATTATATTCGCATAAAATTACTTTTTAAATGAACGAATAAGCCTTAAAAAAAGTATAAAAAATATTTGTGAATACAAATGCTTTTTATACTTTTGCAGTCCTCAATTGGAGAGGTAGGTGAGTGGCTGATCCGCCTCAGGCGGATGCTAAACTGAAATAATGGAAGATTGATCCCGAATTAATGGGATTTTGATTCACACAAAACACCTGGAGAGGTGGGTGAGTGGCTGATCCGCCTCAGGCGGATGCTAAACTGAAATAATGGAAGATTGA
>CAYNTB010000353.1:2256-3314 GCA_964399905.1 uncultured Bacteroidales bacterium
AATTAATGGGATTTTGATTCACACAAAACACCTGGAGAGGTGGGTGAGTGGCTGAAACCAACAGTTTGCTAAACTGTCGTACTGGGCAACTGGTACCGGGGGTTCGAATCCCCCTCTCTCCGCTGAAAATTGAGAATTGTTCTTTAAATAAAATAGAATTCGGGGTATAGCGTAGTCCGGTTAGCGCGCCTGCTTTGGGAGCAGGAGGTCGTAAGTTCGAATCTTACTACCCCGACACTGAAAAGCTCATCTATAATGATGAGCTTTTTTTATATAAATTAGCGTGTTCTGCATAAGGCTGGAAGGTAAAAAATCACTACAAGTACACTGTTTTTTAGCTACCTTTGACCAATTTCAAAAAAAGTAATTTTTAAGGTTAATCTTACAAAACCACCAATTTCTTTTTGATGGCATAAGCCATTAATCCAATGGTGTTTTTGCAACCTGTTTTTGCGAGCAAATTGGATTTATGTCCCACAATGGTGCGCTCACTCACAAATAAAATATCAGCAATTTCCTTATTGCTCAAACCTTCACAAACCAATTGCAAAATTTCTTTTTCGCGCCTGGTAAGTTTAATGTCTTCATTTGAGCAGGTTTCTTCTTTTGATATCTGTTTTGTAAAAAAATCAAACAATTCTTCGGAATAATAATTGCCACCATTTAAGACCGTTTGTATGGCTTTATCAAGCGTATCTTTATTGATATTTTTAATCAGGAATCCTTTTACACCTGCATCGATCATACTTTGAATATACTCATCTTCGTTGAACATGGTGAGCCCAATGATCTTTAGATTGGGTTTAAGTTTTAAGGCCTGGATTGTAGCATCAATGCCATTCATTAATGGCATTTCGATATCCATCAGAACAATATCGGGTTCGTGCTGATTTAGTAGTTTAAGAAATTCACTCCCATTAGAGGCTTCTGCGATAACCCGGGTATATTTTAATTTTCCGAGCACCATTTTAACCCCATTGCGAAATATTTCATGATCATCGACAATAATGACTTTAACATTTTCAATCATCTTCGTGTATTTTAAATTTCTTTCGATT
>CAYNTB010000354.1:0-3266 GCA_964399905.1 uncultured Bacteroidales bacterium
GCTTATCATATAAAAAAAAGATCTTGTCGTATCAAATAAAAATGAAAGGATGAAAATCAGATTTAAAATTTTAAGCGGATTTATACTCATCATCGCCATGCTGATCATCGCCGGATTCATGTCGATCTACGAATTTTACAGGTTGAGCAGATCCGTTGATGCCATGGTTGTAAATAACTATAAAACGATTGAGGCTTCACGAAAAATGATTGAATCGCTTGAGCGGGAAGATAGTGGAATATTATTATTGCTTTCGGGGCATTGGAGAGAGGGCCGTGAAATTCTTGAAAATGCCGATCAAACATTTTTAGAAGCTTTTGAAATTGCCAGAAACAATATCACTGAAAAAGATGAGGATAAATACATCGAAAGAATCGAAAATTCGTATCAGGCATTTAAAGTGATCTGGGAACCCCCGATTGTTGGCACCAGCAAAGAGCATAGTATCGATTGGTATTTTTCGGATTTGCATCCTAAGTTTCTCAATATAAAAATTGAAGTCGAAGCCCTGATGGGCCTGAATCAGGACAGTATGCACAACGAGTCCGCCTTGCTTAAAGATAAAGCCCACAGAGCCCTGATGCCCGGAATTATCGCCATTATTGCCTCTCTCGTTTTTTTAATCATGTTTAACTTTTTTATCAGCAGATATTATGTTGGGCCTTTAGATAAGTTGATCAGAGCGCTAAAACACAGCCATTCAAATACAAGGAATTTTGATGCGGAAATTAATTCGAAGGATGAATTTAAAGAATTGGAGCAGGAAATACAGAAACTTATAAATAAGATCAGGAAAACATAAACAATGCGGATAGAAATTATTTTACGGTATATTGGCCTGGTATTGATCTTCAATGCTGTCTTTCTGTTCATGTCATTTTTATTATCGCTCTATTATGGCGAAACTACTGACATACCATTATTGTACAGCTCTTTGATCGCCTTAATATTTGGACTGCTGCCAATTACATATGTGGGCCAGACCAACTATTTAACCGTGCTCGAAGGAATCACGATCGTTGTATTCGGATGGCTGACTACATGCTTAATCGGGGCTTTACCCTATGTTTTATGGGGTGGGGAATTTTCGATCATGGATGCATGGTTTGAAAGTGTTTCCGGATTTACGACCACGGGCTCCACAATTGTGGTTGATATTGAAGCCCTGCCAAAAAGCTTACTTTTCTGGCGCTCTTCTACCCACTGGATAGGCGGAATTGGAATTATTTTATTTACCCTCCTGATTTTACCAAAATCCATTACTTCAAAACTCACCCTGCTAAATACGGAAATGTCGAAACTTGCAAAAACAGACTTTAAATACAGGGCAAAGGAAATTCTTCGGATATTACTGTATGTTTATCTGGGGTTAACCATTTTGGAAACCCTGCTTTTAACGATTGCCGGAATGAGTTTTTTTGATGCGATCAACCACTCTTTTGCAACCATCGCAACCGGAGGATTTTCAACAAAAAATTTGAGCATAGCTTCGTATAACAGCATTTCTATTGAGATTATCATTATGGTTTTTATGGTGCTTTCGGGCATCCATTTCGGGCTCATTTTCAATACAATTATGGGCAAAAAGAATAATATTTTCAGATCCCAGATCATCAAGGCTTTTCTATTATTTCTTTTGATAGGGGTTGCACTGGTGTCGGTTAAATTATTTTTAAGTGGCACTTACAATTGGTGGGATTCGGTTCGTTATGCATCATTTCAGGTGATATCGCTGGGTTCGACAACCGGCTTTGCAACTGCCGATACGATAAACTGGCCGGGCTTTACACAAATTATCCTTATTTACTTTACCATTCAATGTGCAACCGCAGGATCAACTTCCGGCGGACTGAAATTTGACCGGATTTGGATATTTTTTAAAGAAGTGGCAAAACAGGTAAAACTGATCCTGCATCCTCGCGCCATTTTTCAAATTAAGGTCGGCGATAAAACCATCGATGAAAGTACGGAAACACATACCCTTTCCTTTATCATTCTTTATTTATTCATTATTTTTATCACCACATCCCTGCTCACATTCCTGGATGTTGATCTAACCACTGCTTTTACCGGATCGGCAGCCACAATCGGAAATGTAGGTCCGGGTTTCGGTGGGGTTAGCTCTTTAGGCAACTATAATGCATTACCGGAAAGTGGTAAATTTATTCTTACCATTAATATGCTTTTGGGCAGACTTGAAATTTTTGGGGTAATTTCATTGTTTTTCAGAAAATCATGGTGGTAGCAAAAAATAAGAAATTTTTAATTTTACAATAACCTAAATATCAGCCTTATGAAAAACAGTATAAAATTTATAATCCTGGCCGGATTATTTGTTTGGCATTTTCAACCGCAAACCTTAAGGGCACAGCATAAGCCAGCTGACCGTATCATTTTTGCATATGGCGGGGCTCCAAACCTGACTTTTATCGACTATGTGGCAAAGCTCACCAATAAGGATCAACCGTCAATTTGTTTCATTCCTACTGCGGCAGCAGATAACAGGCGGTCCATTCAGGACTGGTTTGATGGCACCTCCAGGCTCGATATCGATCCGCATGTTCTGCTAACATTTATCAGCTCATATCAGCAAAAAGAAACTTTTGAAGAAATTATTATGAAGATGGATGCAATTATTGTTGGTGGCGGGAACACCCTGAATATGCTGGCTATCTGGAATGCCCAGGGAATTGATACCGTTTTAAGAAAAGCTTATGAAAATGGAATCATTATGGCGGGAGGAAGCGCAGGATCGCTATGCTGGTTTGACAGCGGAACCACCGATTCGAGGCCGAAAGAACTTAGCATACTCGAATGCCTTGGTTTTCTCAATTACAGTCATTGTCCGCATTATTCGAGCGAAAAATCAAGAAGGCCGCTCTATCATCAGAACATCCTGAATGGTGATCTCGCTCCCGGTTATGCAATCGACGACCTCGCCGGCATTGTATTCAGAAACGAACAGGTTGATCATGTGGTTCAAATGAATGAAGAGAATAAAGCTTATTTTGTTTATAAGGAAAAGGGCGAAATAATTGAAGATATCCTTCCAGGCAAAATCATTAAAACCATCAAATAATGAAGCATAAAAAATATCCTAATAAAAAACGGAGGTTGTGGTTTGTTTTCACATTATCCGTTTTAGCTCTGATATGCTCTTGCACTAGTGAAAACACGAAAAAAAAAGACACCCTCTTTCAAACCTCAACTTTTGATGCCCTATTATCAGCCAATTATGACGGCACAACGCGTTTTGAGGAACTTTC
>CAYNTB010000355.1:0-3261 GCA_964399905.1 uncultured Bacteroidales bacterium
GCCCCAACAGGCCCGCAATTAAATGCAGCATCAAGAGTGGTTGCAATGGTGGCCCTGCTCTATAACATCCCCTTTGTTTTTCCGGCTTCCTTCAATCAGAATGAAGCCGTGAAAGGTATTATCCCACATCATCTCATTGCCAACAAAGCCTGTCCCGGTGGCAATTTCCCGATCGGAGCATTTCAGCAAAACATTAACCACTATTATAACAGTTGGAAAAATGACATTCAATTTGGCAAAGCACTTGAATCATTTAAACTAAAACCCATGGTCATGGTTTAAACATTTAGAATTATGGAAAATCTAATTTTTGTTACATATATGTGATTGAATCAGTTGGCGGAGAGTGTTTCGTCCGCTGTTACTTCAGAGATGAATCCTGAAATAGACCTTAATACCGTTTCAACAACGGCGGTCATTACCAAAGTAACTTATTTGTTGTTTCTGTTTCTGATACTCGCCATCTTTATAGAACGTACTACAGAAATTTTCATCAGTGCAGTAAAATACCTTGATCTGAAAAAAGGCTGGTATAAGTTTTGGAACAAACAAGCCGAGAAGTTTAAGGTCAGGCTGGACCGGCTTTACGGATACCAGGGATCAGACACCGAGGACAAAAAACGCCTCTATCGCTGGATACTTTGGAACATTGTTTCGGAAAAACCCTACATTGGAGGAAAGGATATTATTGCGGCAAAATCGGTACGCACCCAATATTACCGGATCATCAGCCGTGTATTTGCATTGATCCTTTCGCTTGGATTTTCTATCTGGGTTTATCAATATTTACAAATTGACCTGGTGAGTATTTTGAAAACCGTCAGCGGAAAGGAAATGATAGGTGATTTCCCGCTTTGGATCAAAATCGTATTGACCGCAGCCATACTAACTGCAGGATCAGAACCCATGCACCAATTAATAAGCCGTTTTGAACGGGTCGGAAAAACTAAAAAAACCTAAGCTATGATACAAATTTGGCAATTCATTAAAAACAATGGCGATCTACTGATTATTGCCCTGGTATTGATTTTTGTATTTATATTGTTCATTCGCGATTTCGATTTAAGAAGCAAAAGATCCTGGATGATAATGCTGGGATTGTCGGCATTGGGGGCGGCTGTATTTTACCGTGCCGTTAAAAAGAACAAACTGTTGAAAGAATTGGAAAGCCGTGAAAAAAAACTCAAAGCCCTGGAAAAGGAATACGAAAATCTTAAAGCAAGCCACGCCATTAGTGAAGAAAATTACAAACTGGCTAAGGCCAGCCTCGAAAAAGCAAAAAAAGAAGCAGCATTGGATATTTTGAATGCAGATGATAAGTATAAAGCAGAAGTGGATGCGATAGATGCTGATTTTGAACACATCAGTTCCGAAGAACTGCTCGATATTACCAAAGAACTGTTAAAACCCAAGAAAAATGAAAAAGTACCTGATCCTCATCCTTAGCCTTTATGGATGCATTATTCATGCACAAAATACAAGCATCACCATCAATAACAAAACCATCGCCGGAACTGAACATGCAGGTGGTTGGATTTTTGAGAATGAATCGGATTCGATTATCGCGCTTGAAAAAAGCACCTACAAACTGCTAATCTCCAATTATAAAAAACTGGAAGCCGAAATACAAAGGCAGGAAGCAAGCATCAAAGCCAAGGATAAGTTGATTGACGCCTATGAAAATTATGAATTAAAAGCAGATGTTCATATCAACAAACAGGACAGCCTGATCTCTATGGCAGATTCACTGTACCGGGGCTATAAAGATATTTACCATGATTTGAAATCAATTGCAGGCATGCAAAGCTTTGGATTGGTTTTCGGAGCAGGTTTTAATAAATATGATCAGCAAAATGCGGCCTTTCTTTTCGATGCAGGCATTGAATACAATCAGGTGCAATTGAATTATCAATTTGGAAAAAAATATAAAGGATTAATCGTTAAGTATAGGATTCCATTATTTTAGCGAATAGAAATTTTGTTATTCTGCTGTAATGGTTTATGATTATTTTTTCCATGAATAGATATCCTCCTGAATCTTCGTATATTTAAAGTGTAAAAACACCTCAGACAACATGAAATTCTTTCTAAAATCATTGGACATTATTAGAATTGCAGGCGTAGCCATTGCATTCTATTTCGGTTATCAGATTGGTTTTGCCGAAACCTACGATCCCTTTGCACAACTTCATTTTATGATTCCAATCATCATTCTTGCCATGGCCGGGATTTCCGGAATTGAAGGCCTGGTTTTCGGAGAAGAATCTGCCCGGCTTAAAGGATTCGAAACCGGTAGCAATTATCAGCGGCAATCTGCCATTGCCTTATTATCCTATGCCTTTGTTGCATTGCTGGTATATTTTTGTAATTGGGGAATAAAGGCCGAACTGAGCATACTGTTTGCCTTTATGTTCTTTTTTATTTTTTCTGCCGTTAATCATGGGATTGATGCGATTAAGAACAATAACTACAAGTGGCAGAATATTAACCGGCCATTTTTGACCTTATTATTAATTGCAGGACTGATCTATCCGGTTATGATGGCTCTAAAAAACCTTTGATTCTGATTTCTTAAAAAGGTGAACTAATTTACACCCTCATTTTACTTTAAATTTCTGGATAAGGGATCGTTTATTTCAGTGAAATATTCAATATTTTTTTTGAATTTAAGCAGCAGCAGAAAAATAAATCTCTATATTCATCCCTGGTGATAATGCACGAGAAAATTATTAAATTTTTATTTTATATACCACGCTCATATTCAATACAATAATTGTTAGTTAGTGGTGTATATTTATTTTTATAAAACAAGCATTGCATTTTAAAAATGTACTAATTTCGCAATGTTTTTAACTGTAATTTTTTTTAAAACATGGACGAGAATTTACAACAAGATATCGAACCTCCTTCCGGGCAGGATATATCTTTAATAGAAGCTGTATTTGATACTTCAGCTTCTAATGATCAGCTATTCAGCAAAACCAATATCCCTGAATCTGATTTTAACACCATAAGCCCTGACACAGAAGTTTTCAGGCAGGTATTTTTCCCACAGGCAACAGACAAACAATGGAACAGTTGGAGATGGCAAATACAAAACAGCTACTCCAGTTTTAAAAAGTTATCCGAAATATTGGATATCAGCAATATTGATGATTATGACTTTTTATCCAAGTCGCGGAAATTGCCGCTCCGAATTACACCTTATTATGCCGGTTTATTATGGGGTAAGCCAAAAGACTATGCATTGACAAAATCGAT
>CAYNTB010000356.1:0-3259 GCA_964399905.1 uncultured Bacteroidales bacterium
TAAAAACATAGGTGTCAACTTAAAATGACACCTCTGTTTTCAGGTCCAATAGTTTTATAAACCAAGAGATTGCGAAACCAATTCGGCAATATCGTAATTCTTCATCTCTTCTTCCTTGTTTTTATACTTAATGCCATCGGTCATCATCACCATACAAAAGGGGCAGGCAGTTGCCACAATATCGGCTTTAATTTCGATGGCTTCTTCGATTCGTTCAATAAAAATTTCCTTATCCCCCTTTTCGGCTTCCTTGAACATTTGCCCGCCACCGGCACCACAACAAAGGGCAGATGCTTTATGGTGTTTCATCTCGGTTTTTTTAGATGGAATAATTCCAAGTACATCACGCGGAGCCTCATATTCATCATTTCCACGGCCCAAATAACAGGGGTCGTGAAATGTGATGTTTTTGTCCTTAAATAAATCTGTTTTTATTTGAAGCCTGCCATCCTTAATTAATTTTGATAAAAACTGAGAATGATGGATTACTTCATAATTCCCGCCATATTGGGGGTATTCATTTTTCAAGGTATTGTATTCGTGCGGGCAGCAGGTGATTATTTTTTTTACTTCGTAGGAATTTAAGATTTCTATATTGGTCATAGCCTGCATCTGGAACAACATTTCATTGCCACTGCGGCGGGCCACATCGCCACTATCCGATTCCTCTGTCCCCAATACTGCATAATCAATGTCCAGATAAGTTAAAATCTTTACAAATTCGCGGGTCACTTTTTTGTATCTGTCATCAAAGGCTCCAACCGAACTGATCCAGAACAGGTATTCAGGTTTTTTACCTTGTGCAAACATGTTGGCCAATATTGGAACTTCAATTTTTATTTTTTGATTATCAGTGGTTTCCATTCTTTATGTATTTACGTGTTAATGTGTTAATGTTTTTGTTGATTCAGGTATCGAATTAATCCTAAAGTGAGGCTTTTAACCGTATCACATTCTTCACGAAGTTTTTTTATTTCGGTTTCGTTTAAAAGTTTTAAGTCTTCAAAAACATAGGTCATGCTTTTTACTTCAGATGCAGAACTTTGTCCATAATCTAAAAATCGAATAAAGTCCTTTTTGTTATATCTGGCAAATCCTTCAGCAATATTGTTCATCGTTGACAGAGCTGCAGATTTAATTTGATTTACAGTGTTAAAATCGTTTTTCAGTGGTTCATGATAACATAATTGATAAACATGTTTAGTTAGTTGGCGAGCTGCCTGCCAACATTCCAAATCTTCAAATTTTTCAATTTTTGTCATAATTACACAATCACGTTAAAACGTGAACACTTTAACACAATTAAACTTTGTTGATATAAATCTCTTCTGCCCATAACATTCTGTCTTCCGGCGAATATTGCCAGGGCGCCCCGTTATTTTCAATATTCGTAAACATGGTATTAATGGGTGCCGGCGAGCAGGCATCTTCAAGGGCCATATACCGTCTCATTTCTAATATGATCGATAATGGCTCAATATTTACCGGACATTCAATCGCACAGGCATTGCAGGTTGTACATGCCCATAATTCCTCCGGCTGTATAAAATCAAATAAGGTTTTCTGATCAATATTTTCAGCTTTCTTATTTTTTGTCGATTCCAACAGATCGCGGACATCCATCATAATTTTTCGTGGCGACAATATTTTACCCGTAATATTTGCCGGACATCTTGAGGTACAGCGCCCGCATTCGGTACATGAGTATGCATCCATCAGGTTCTTCCAGCTTAAATCTTCTATATTTTTGGCACCAAAAACAACTTGTTCAGCTTCGTCTTCATCCGGCTGAAATGATTCGTCGAGCATGAGTTTAACTTCTTTGGTTATAGAAGGCATATCCGACATCTGGGCCTTAGGCTCCAATCGGGTATAATACACATTGGGAAAAGCCAGAAATACATGAAAATGTTTTGAATACGGTATATAATTTAAAAATACCAACACACCGATAATGTGGAACCACCAGCCAAATCGCTCAAGAAAAATTAAGGGATTGGTTGACAATCCTTCGAAAAGAGGGATAAATAATCCGCTTAAAGGAAAGCTTCCGACATTTACATAATGTTCAACAAGACGCTCCTGTAAAATACTGTCGCAGGCATTCATCATAAAAATGGCCGACATCAGGAATATTTCAGTGATGAGAATAATATTTGCATCCGAGCGCGGCCATAAGGTCATCTCTTTCGACCAGAACCTGTTTACCCTGAAAACATTACGCCTCAACAGAAAAACAACACAAACCACAATTACAGAGAGGGCAAATAATTCAAATACCGTAATTAATATAGGGTATAAATTCCCGGTAAAAGCGAATATCCGGTGCGAGCCCCAAATCCCATCAATCAGTATTTCAAGCATTTCAACATTTACAATGATAAAACCGAAATAAACAAAAATGTGCAGGATGCCCACAAAAGGACGTGTCAACATTTTTGATTGAAGAATGGTGACAACGAACATCAGTTTCCACCTTCTGGGTTTTTGGTCGGATAAATCCAGATCCTTTCCACGTTTTATATTTCTTGATATCGTTTTTACGTTTTTTGTAAAAAAAAGAATGGCCGAAATTAATAGGAGGATGAAAATAATATTTGGGATCATGAATAATTGGTTTATTAGGTTGAAATAAATGAACTTATCTTGTTGCATTGAGATTATAAGGCGGTAAAAATATTAAATTTAACCTATTGTGACAACAGAATTTGCTTATAGATAAGTGAACAAATGAAATTTAGACGATTTAAAAATAGCCCGCATAAGGCAATATGGATTAATTTTAGTGCTAAATTTCGTCTGAAAACCTTATCTTTGCTTATTGCCCAATTTGTTAAAAGAAAGACTTTTATATGCTAAATCAGGAGATTTATAAGACCCAAAATCATGTTCGAATTGTTACCGCAGCATCATTGTTCGATGGTCATGATGTGGCCATTAATGTAATGCGCCGAATTATTCAATCGAGCGGTGCCGAAGTGATTCATTTGGGCCATAACCGATCGGTACAGGAAATTGTTGAATGTGCCATACAGGAGGATGTACAAGCCATCGCAATTACTTCCTACCAGGGAGGCCACATCGAGTTTTTTAAATATATGCTCGATTTATTGAAAGAAAGGTCTTCGGAGCACATCCGGATTTTTGGTGGAGGTGGCGGCGTCATTCTTCCTGAAGAAATAGAAGAACTTCACCAATATGGAATTACACGGATTTATTCGCCGGATGATGGACGTAAAATGGGTTTACAGGGCATGAT
>CAYNTB010000357.1:0-3255 GCA_964399905.1 uncultured Bacteroidales bacterium
GCATATTCCATAAGTTTTGTTTTCGATACGGATCAATGCATTTTCGAGGTTCGTGATAAATTTGTGCTGACGGGCAGCCAAACGACTGTTTTCTTCTTTAGATAGCACATTATGGCCTTCTTCCAATATTTTAAATGTCGGAGAGGTATCATTTGTACCATGATCGTTTTTATTTGTAAAGGCTTCAGTAAGCAATTCTAAATCCTTCCTTGCTTTTGCCAGCTTTGCTAAAATCAGCACTCTGAATTCTTCTAATTCTTCATCAGAATATCTGTTTTTTTTAACTTCATCATTATTAGACTGCTTTTCCATGGTTTAAGTTTTTATTAAAACCGTATTTGATTTTTCAGGCAATCCTTTCAATTTTTAAACGCGCCTGTATGTCGTCCGTAAGCTCAACCTGCAAGATGTCATTTTCGTTAAGATGGTCAACAAAAGTGAGAGATTCTGCCAGCGTTTCCGAGCAAATATATGAATTATTGTGAATAATCGCTTCATCTAACTGATTGTTTTTTACCAGTATGATTTTAATACGATCGGTTACTTCGAATCGCTGGTCTTTACGATAGTTTTGAATCCTGTTGATAAGTTCCCTGGCAATACCTTCGTCACGCAATTCGGGCGTTATCGAAATGTCGAGTGCCACGGTCAGGTGATCCAGATTGGTAACGACCCAGCCCGGAATGTCTTCGGTAATTATCTCAACATCGTTCAGGTCGATTTCAAGTTGCTGACCTTCAATCTGAAGCAGATATTTTTGCTCATTTTCAATGGTATTGATGTCGGCCTGAGAAAATTGATTGATAGCCGAAGCAATTTGTTTCATCATTTTGCCATATTTTGGCCCCAGTGTTTTGAAATTTGGTTTTATTTTTTTTACCAAAACTCCAGATACATCCGTCAGATATTCAATTTGTTTTACGTTTACTTCTGATAAAATAAGCTCCTCAACTGCTTCTACCTGTTTTTTAAAATTATTGTTCAATACCGGAACCATAATTTTGTTTAATGGCTGACGAACCCTGATATTTGTTTTTTTACGTAACGATAAAACCATCGAAGAAATCTGCTGTGCCAATTGCATACGTTCTTCAAGTTTTTTATCAATCATACTTTTGTCGGCCGATTTATAGTTTGTAAGGTGAACAGAGATGGCATCATTTTTCCCGGTTACGGCATTCAGGTCCATAAACAGGCGGTCCATATAAAATGGAGCAATGGGCGAAGCAATTTGTGCAATGGTTTCCAAACAGGTATAAAGTGTTTGGTAGGCCGAAATTTTATCATGGGTATAATTCCCTTTCCAGAATCTTCTTCTTGAAAGCCTTACATACCAGTTGCTCAAGTGTTGGTCCAAAAACTCCTGGATGGCCCGACCTGCCTTTGTGGGTTCATAATCGTCGTAATATTCATCCACATTTTTAATCAGGGTATTCAATTCGGAAAGAATCCAGCGGTCAATTTCCGGTCGTTCATTTACAGGGATGTCTTTTTCCTTAAATGAAAAACCGTCAATATTAGCATATAGGGCAAAGAAAGAATAGGTATTGTACAATGTTCCGAAAAATTTTCGGGTAACTTCCCCGATTCCTTCCAGGTCAAATTTTAGGTTGTCCCAGGGTTGTGCATTGGTGATCATGTACCAGCGAAGTGCATCGGCTCCATATTTCTCAATGGTTTCGAAGGGTTCAACTGCATTGCCCAGTCGTTTCGACATTTTATTGCCATTTTTATCAAGAACCAGTCCGTTCGAAACACAGGTTTTAAACGAAACCGAATCGAAGAGCATAACTGCGATGGCATGTAAGGTAAAAAACCAGCCGCGGGTCTGATCCACTCCTTCGGCAATAAAATCGGCCGGAAAACTGGATTCAAATTCTTCCACATTATCGAATGGAAAATGAAACTGGGCGTAGGGCATGGAGCCTGAATCAAACCAAACATCAATCAAATCGGGTTCGCGGAATAATTTCTGGCCTGTTTTTGATACCAATATAATCAACATAGGGTCGGTGAAAATCGAAGGTTTCATAATTCTGATCCGATAGATCATCCGGTTTAAAATCTGCCAGCGGATTTTTTGTCATAAAGCCTGCCCGGATTGATTTTTCAATTTCTGCCCTTAATTCACGTGCCGATCCGATGCAGATTTGTTCTTCGCGGTTTTCGCTTGTCCAAATCGGCAATGCAACACCCCAATAACGCGAACGTGAAAGGTTCCAGTCGACCAGGTTCTCGAGCCAGTTTCCAAACCTTCCCGATCCGGTCGATTTTGGTTTCCAGTTAATGGTATTGTTCAACTCGATCATACGTTCCTTAAAGGCGGTTGTTTTAATAAACCAGGAATCGAGCGGATAGTAAAGAATGGGTTTATCTGTTCTCCAGCAATGCGGATACGAGTGTTCGTATTTTTCAGTTTTAAAGGCTTTGTTTTCCTTTTTAAGTTTTACGATAAGATCAATGTCAACATTGTCGGTTTTATCAGGATCAATGTTTGGATCATATTCATTTTTCACGAATCGTCCGGCAAATTCGCCCATTTCTTCCGTAACTCGCCCTTGCTTATCAACCAGCGTAAGTGATCCCATTCCATTTTCCTGCCCGATCTTAAAGTCGTCGGCACCAAAACTGGGTGCAATATGAACGATTCCTGTTCCGTCTTCGGTTGTTACAAAATTTCCGGTCAACACTTTAAAAGCGTCTCCATCGGTTGGTTGGGCATAAGCTAACAGTTGCTCGTAGCGGATGCCTTTGAGCTGCTTTCCGGTAAATTCTTCACCCCATTCAAAAGGAATATTTTTTTGACCTTTTTCGTAATCATGCAATTTTAATTCAGCATTTTTCTCAGGGAAATATTTATTCACCAAATCCTTAGCCAGGATGACGGTAATCGGCTCAAAAGTGTAAGGGTTAAAGGTTTTAACTTTTACATACTTTATTTTTGGCCCAACTGCCAGGGCTGTATTTGAAGGCAGCGTCCAAGGGGTTGTTGTCCAGGCAATAAAGAATAAATCGCCGTGGGCATCATTAAATAAAAAATCAGATTTTTTATCCTTTATAATTTTAAACTGTGCAGTAACTGTATTATCCTTTACGTTGCGATAACAGCCGGGCATATTCAATTCGTGCGAACTCAGTCCGGTTCCGGCAGCCGGCGAATAAGGTTGTATGGTGTAACCTTTATAGAGCAATCCCTTTGCATAAAGTTTGCTTAAAAGGTGCCAAACTGTTTCAATATATTTATTGTCGAAAGTA
>CAYNTB010000358.1:0-3237 GCA_964399905.1 uncultured Bacteroidales bacterium
CCTCTTCCGCCTGCGGCGGATTCGGAATGACAAACCTTTTCATTGCCTCATCGGCTCATTGCCACATTGTCAAATTGCGGAATTGGATCATTTTCAAATTTCCAAATCATCAAATTTTCAAATGAATACAAGAAATAAGATTCCTCTTCCGCCTGCGGCGGATTCGGAATGACAAACCTTTTCATTGCCTCATCGGCAAATTGTCACATTGTCGAATTGTCAAATTAGATCATTTTCAAATTTCCAAATCATCGAATCTTCAAATTAATACAGAAAATTATTATACGGATAGCGTTTAGCATGCATCTCCTTCACATGCTTGTAAATAAGTGCCTTAAATTCGGGGTAGTTTTCTTTTTCCGTAGCAGAAATAAACAAACAATCGGTATTTATTTTGGCCATCCATGAGTTTTTAAGTTCAGCAAGGCTCATGTTTTCGCGAGTGGCAGGCGTCAGGTCATCTTCTTCTTTCTCTATATAAGTAAAAGCATCAATCTTATTAAAAATGATCAGAGTTGGTTTGTCGATGACTTTTATTTCAGCGAGCGTTTCGTTTACAATGTGGATCTGTTCCTCAAAATCGGGATGCGAAATATCAACCACATGGATCAGAATATCGGCTTCCCGCACTTCATCCAGGGTTGATTTAAATGATTCGACCAGTCCGTGCGGCAGTTTTCGGATGAAACCAACCGTATCTGTCAGTAAAAAGGGCAGGTTGTCAATTACAACTTTCCGAACGGTGGTATCCAGTGTGGCAAACAATTTATTTTCGGCAAAAACCTCAGATTTACTTAACAGGTTCATGATGGTAGATTTGCCCACATTGGTATATCCGACCAAAGCCACCCTGATCAGGCTCTCACGGTTTTTTCGTTGCGTAACTTTTTGTTTGTCGATCTGGATCAGCTTTTTCTTCAATAAAGAAATCTTATCACGGATGATCCGGCGGTCGGTTTCGATCTCGGTTTCGCCGGGGCCCCTTAAGCCAATTCCTCCCCGTTGACGCTCAAGGTGGGTCCACATCCTTGTCAGTCTTGGGAGCAGGTACTGATACTGGGCAAGTTCAACCTGGGTGCGGGCATGAGAGGTGCGGGCGCGCTTTGCGAATATATCAAGAATGAGGGTGGTGCGGTCAAGGATTCTGCACTTCAACGCTTTTTCGAGGTTTCTTATCTGCGAAGGCGAAAGTTCATCGTCGAAAACGGCCAGGTCAATTTCGTTAATTTCAATGTATTCGGCAATTTCAGCAAGTTTCCCGCTTCCGACATAAGTTTTGGGATCGGGATATTCGAGCGACTGGATAAATCGTTTATCGGGCACGCCACCTGCCGTATCAATTAAAAAGGCAAGCTCATCAAGGTATTCCTTTAACCTCTCCTGACTGACAAGTTTGGTTGCTACCCCGATTAAAATGGCTTTTTCGGGCAAAATGGCCGTGCTGAATTCTTTCGACATCCTTAAAATTTACGGAAACCTATAATTTCCCGAATATCTTTTATTGTTTTAGAGGCACTTTCCCGCGCTTTTTCTGCGCCCGTATTCGCCACTTTTTGAAGATAGGCATTGTCTGACGACAGTTCCCTGATCTTTTCACGGAAAGGTTCGGTAAAATCGATCATATCCTTTGCAAGCTGCTTTTTCATATCGCCATAACGAATCTGGCAATTATTATAAGCATCTTCAAAAAATTTGACGGTTTCTTTTTCCGAAACAATTTTCATTAATGAAAAGAGGCTTTTAATCGGTTCCGGTTTCTTTTGGTTGGGTTCGGTCGGGCCGCTATCGGTAACGGCTCTCATTACTTTTTTCTGAATACTTTTTGGGTCTTCCGCAAAGAAAATGGCATTGCCTTCGCCTTCTGATTTTCCCATCTTACCTGAGCCATCCAGCCCGGGTATTTTAACCAAAGCTTTCCCGAAATTATAAGCCGAAGGGATGGGGAAATACTCAACTTTATACATGCGGTTAAAGCGACGGGCAAAAGTGCGCATCATTTCAAGGTTTTGTTCCTGATCCTTACCCACAGGCACTTTCGAAGCTTTATGGATGATCACATCAGCCGCCATTAAGGTTGGGTAAGTCAGCAATCCTGCATTTACATTCTCGGGTTGTTGCCTGACTTTATCTTTGAAAGACGTTACGCGCGTAAGCTCTCCAACGTAGGCATTCATGTTTAGCAACAGGTAAAGCTCAATCACTTCAGGCACATCGCTTTGGATATAAAGGGTTGATTTTTCAGGATCAAGGCCCATGGCCAGGTACTCGACCAGCACTTGTTTAACATTTCCGTGTAAATCGCCCGGGGTAGGGTGGGTGGTCAACGAATGATAATCTGCAATGAAGAAGTAACAATTGTTTTCTTCCTGCATCCGTAAAAAATTTTTAATTGCCCCAAAATAATTCCCCAAATGTAAATTACCTGTTGGCCTGATTCCGCTTACGACTGTTTCCATGCATGCAAAATTAAAAAAATTGACGTTGAAATAAATGATTATTTAACGGGTATAAAAAATAGCTTCAAAGCCTGGTGTTCCTTAAATTTTTATTTCTTCTCCCTGATCGTTAAAGAAATGATATTCGAGGAGAGCATATGATGGCATTGCCTGAATGCTGATGCGTTTTTTATATTTCCAGTTCCACTTTCTTTTGATGGAGATAAATCCCTGATTAAGATAAGCGTAAATGAATGGATGAAGCGTAATTTTTAAACTTTTTTCGTTTTGGTCCTTCAATAAATAACGGATGTTATTTTCAATCTCATCAATGATAATAATGCTGGGTTTTATTTTGCCTGTGCCATCGCAAACGGGGCATTTTTCCAGGATATCAATATTCATTTCGGGCCGTACCCTTTGTCTGGTTATCTGCACCAGGCCGAATTTACTCGGGGGTAAAATGGTATGCTTGGCATGATCCTTTTCCATTTCCTCTTTCAATCGCTGATAAAGGGCGCGACGGTTCCGGCCTTCGTGCATATCGATAAAATCGACTACAATGATGCCGCCCATATCCCTTAATCTGAGCTGACGCGCAATTTCGGTCGCCGATTCGAGGTTTACTTCAAGGGCATTTGTTTCCTGGTTATTTTCTTTTTTAACCCTGTGGCCGCTATTTACATCAATAACGTGCAGGGCTTCGGTATGCTCGATAATCAGATAAACACCGCTTTTGATGGTAACAGTTTTTCCAAACGAACTTATAATTTGTTTGTCAATTCCAAGGTGCTCGAATATC
>CAYNTB010000359.1:0-1501 GCA_964399905.1 uncultured Bacteroidales bacterium
ATTCAATCTGTCATTAACTCTAAATCTCGGAACGATATAAGCGCCCCACGATAATAAATCAAATTCATAATCGTATGATTTATTAAATGAGCCATGAATAAAAGCCGAAAAAGGTTCACGCCTATCTGTTGTTATTGAAAAACAATTATGATAAAATTTATATGTTTTTAAATATTTTCCTTTAATTCGAGGTTCGTAATAATCCCTCCCTTCAACAGGTACGATTAAAGCATGCATATTGAATATATAATTATTTTTGAATATGGAATTTATTTCATAACTAATTCTTAAATCTGAAAATACACTCGGGTTATACATTCTTGTATAATATATTTGAACGTCATTACTCAGATTTAAAAACATCCCAAACGGTTCAAAAATATTATAACTGAAATAAGCTGAATTAGCCACTTCGTTATTTCTCTGCAAATATCCAAAATCATTTTGATTATAATCATCACTAATCACATTAATATTATAACCATATTGAATCTGTCCGTTAATCTTTGCCGCTTCCAAATAAAATTTATATCCGAACTGGTCGTCAAGGTTATCGTCATAAATTTGACTGTAAGCCGCCCGCCCGAATAAAGAATAATTATTTGGTTGATCGGCAAATCTAAATTCTGTAGCCGTAACATTTGCAAGATGTCCCTCACGATAAACATTTGAGTTAATCAAGCTCAAGTAAGAATTATTTGCAAGTGATTGGTCGAACACTAATAAATTATAATTTGAAAAGGGCTCTGTTTTAATTTCTCTTTCAATTCCGGTAATAGTATCCACAACTGTAGCATAAGTAGTAGCGGTCATCGCATTTAACGCACCAATTCCTATCCCGCTTTCGGTCCTCCCGGAAAGTTTGGTAACATTAATTATTTGCGTCTCTTTCGGGTTATCATTTATTTTTTCATCTGTATTTAAATGATCGCTTACCCCGTAATATCCTACCGGTGTTTGCCCTATTCTTCTCGAATAGAAAAGTTCTCCTTTATTAAATAGTTCTAGCCCCTCATTAAAAAACTGACGTTTTTCATTATACTGAATTTCATAGGGCGATAAATTTAATTCTTCATCATCAGATTCCACCTGACCAAAATCGGGGATGAGTGTCATGTCTAGTGTAAAGCTTTCACTCAATCCATACTTTAGATCCATTCCGCCGTTATAAGAATATCCCCATTTACCGTTTGTGTTTTTTTCAGCATATGAAGAAACATAAGGAGAGAAGGATAATCTCAGCGGAGGTTCAACATTTTTTATCCCATTTAAAACACCCATATGTTCCGGCCTTTGGGTACTTGTTTGTTCTAACCTGATTTCTCTGTTCCAATTGCAGGATACCAGAAAAATCATCAGACAAAACATAAATATCAATCTTCTCATATTTCTATTCATTAAATTAAAATTTCAATCTTATATTCAGATAAACCCTGTATAAATTCTGCACATCCTCTATGGTTGATTCAATATTACATGAAAAATACAAAGATTTACTTAG
>CAYNTB010000359.1:1578-3229 GCA_964399905.1 uncultured Bacteroidales bacterium
TATAGTTGAAATGCACATAACGATATTGAAGCATTGAGTAAAGTTTTCCGGGGATCAAATCTTTTGACAACCTCAGCCCAAAAATATTTCCATCCAGATAATTGGTCTGCATCAAATTGGCTGTTATATTTAATGATGCATTTAACAATGGCAGCCGGGAATAAGTGGCGGATAAGTTTAAGGTTTTTGTTTTTCTGGCATCTGTTTCACTAAATCTGCTACCAGCATTAGCTGAAAAACTTAAATACTTAAATGGACGCAAATTAATCCTGAATCTTAATCCCTGCCTGTAGGCCTGTTCCAATATCTGATCGGCATAATTTTTAAAAGTTTCATAATAAATCACATTTTTTCTCGTATCATAGGATCCAAAAACAGAAATGCCTTTTGTTATTTTTAAGCCCATCGACAGGTATAAGCTGGTTAAGCTAAGGTTATTTGTCGGAACACCATTTTCCAGTTTATACAATTCAATCTCTGATGATGAAAATAAATTCAGGTTCTTTGCCAGCATATTACTGTGCTGAATATACAGAAACCTACGGTCGATCTTTGAATGATTTCGTTGTTCAAAAAATGCGAGTGATGATTGAGCAAAACCGCCATTAAACTTATGATCATGGCCAATATAGGCACCATATTCAAATAAGCCGGCATTAAAACTATAATCGCGGTAATCAGGCCTGGTTCCTGCAACTAAACCGGTGTAAAAGTGATTAAAAGTTTGATGATATTGCAGCCCGTCAATGGCACCAACATTTGCAATTTTTGGATTAATCCGGCGTCCAATCCAGACTTTAGATCCCTCATTTAAATCATATCTTAATGCCAGATTATAGACTTTCAATGCATTAAATATATTTTCCTGAACCACATCCCATTCCTTAATTTTATGTGAAAAAGATATATAGCTTTCGACAGAAATACGTGAATCGGAAATATTCATGGCATCCATCGACAGTGTATATCTCAGGCGATGTGAATTGAGTTCACTATTTTGATTGAGACCGGAATAAAGAGAAGCTGAAAGACGCCCCTGAATATTTTCGGTAAAAATATTTTTTCCGGGCTCCACTGCCTCTTTCAACAGGGTCTGCTGACTTAGATCCACTTCACCTTCCGGCAAAATATTTTCATCCATAACATGGGGCTGAAGATCCAGATCTATTTTTGCATAAATGGTATCATTTATCCTGACTGTGATATCATTCAAATAGTGGCCCAGGCATGAAACAGAAGACTTGTGCTGAACCAAAAGAACCGGTTTAAGTAAACCCTGATTTTTTATAAACAAAGTATCGCCCTTTTCAATACCATCTGTTTTGCTAAATTTGACATAAATACTTTCGCCGGTAATGTAAGTTACCTGCCCTTCGACCAGGGAAAGTCCGGTTTGTCCGCTAACGCTATAGCTTATTAAAAGGAGTAAACAAACCAATAAACAGAACCGATCAATTTTCATGATAAACTTGCTTTTTAAATCCATATCAATCGGCTCTTCCATTAGGGTGACAACTCAAACAACTGTTGCTATTATACGAATAGCCGCTTATTCCACGATGTTCATCATCCATATCATTTCTATTGTGTTCATGACAATCGATGCAGGAGAAAACTGCATAATTTGAAGAACCAGTATGGCAATCAGAAC
>CAYNTB010000360.1:0-3228 GCA_964399905.1 uncultured Bacteroidales bacterium
ACACCCAAAGTTTCGGAAACAGCCAGACATCAGAATATTACCATTTATACCCATAGTGAAGTTACAGAAATCATTAATTTAAATGGCAGCGGTTTTTATGTCAGATTAATTAAAAAACCCAGATACATCATTGAGGATCGCTGCACCGGATGCCAACTTTGTGAAGAAAAATGCCCGGTGACTGTTCCCGATCAGTATCAGCTTGATATGGTTGGACGAAAAGCGGTTTTTGTACCATTTAGCATTGCCAATCCACGCATAGCATCCATCGATATCGAGAATTGCATTTTATGTGGTGCTTGCGAAAAAGCCTGTCCGGCAGACGCAATTGATTTTATGCAGCAAGAACAGCTTATGGAAATTAATGTAAAATCAGTGTTGCTGGCAACTGGATTTCAGTTATTTGACCCGTCTATTATCGAACGCTATGGGTTCGGTAAATTTCACAATGTGGTTACGGCCATGCAAATGGAAAGACAATTGGTACCCACCCGGCCATATAACAATGTACTGAGGCCCAAAGATGGCAAAATGCCCGACAATATCGCCTATGTTCTATGCACAGGATCGCGCGATGCAACTGTTAATAATCCAATTTGTTCGCAGGTTTGTTGCATGTATTCGACCAAACAAGCCCAATTGCTAATGGGTGCATTACCCATGGCAGATGTAACCATTTACTATTTACATATCCGGGCTTTTGGAAAAGGCTTTGAAGAGTTTTACCAACAAGGCAAATACATGGGTATGGAATTTGTTAAAGGAAAAGTTGGCCGGATATCTGAAAAAGAAAATGGAAATTTATTGTTAAGATATGAAGAGATTGTTGAAGGAGTGGTTAAAGAGGCCGAACATGACCTGGTTGTGCTGTCTGTTGGAATATTACCTGATCAAATCCCCGATCATCTTTTTAAAACCAAAGCACTTGCAAAAGACCCTTTCAATTATGTAAAACAAGTTGATGAGTTAAGCAATCCCGCAAAAACTTCAATAAATGGTGTTTTTGTTGCAGGTGCTGCTTCGGGGCCCATGGATATCCCCGACTCAATATTATCAGCCGGTGCCGCATCCGCTGAAACAGCAACTTATATCAGGAGGTTAAAATGAAAAATAAAATAGGAGTTTATATCTGTTATTGTGGATCAAACATCGCCGATTATGTTGATGTTGAGAAGGTTCGTGATGAAATTGAATTGGTAGAAGGGGTTGTACTGGCCAAAACAACCATGTTTGCATGTGCAGATTCAACCCAGAAAGAAATTATTAAAGATGTTGGTGAGCAGAACCTGGATTCCATCGTCATCGCTTCTTGCTCACCCAAATTACATTTGCATACTTTTAGAAATGTTGCAATCAGGGCAGGACTTAATCCACACAATTATGTGCAGGTAAACATCAGGGAACAAACCTCCTGGGCCCATTCCGACAAGCCTGCTGAGGCAACCAAAAAGGCCATCCAACTTGTAAGATCAGGAATTGCACGTGTCAGGCATTCTCAGGCACTTGAACCCTTAAAAATAAATTCTGTCTGTTAATACAGCATTGGTGATTGGCGCCGGAATAGCAGGAATGCGCGCTGCCATCGAATTATCAGAAATGGGCACCATGGTATTTTTGATTGAGCGGGAACATTTTGTGGGAGGCCGAACCTCTCAATGGAGCCGGCTTTTTACCAGCAACGAAAGCGGCGAAGAAGTGATCAAAAGAGTGTATAACAAACTGGACTCGGATCCGAACATCCGCCTTTTTACCGGTGCCGAATTAATATCCTTAGATGGTACAGTGGGAGATTTTAAAACCAAGGTTAAAATCAAACCACGCTATGTATCTCCTGCCTGCAAAACCGATGATAATCCTGAATTAAGGCATAAGCTTCAACTTGCGATAGATGCCTGTCCCATCGAAGTACCCGATGACTTCAATTTTAATATTACAAAGCGAAAGGCACTCTATAACAGCTTTGACAGTGAATTTCCACATTGCCCGGCAATTGATGATGAAAATTGTACCCGCTGTGGCGAATGTACAAAGCATTTTGAACATATTGAACTGGACCAAAAAGAGGAAATACTTGATTTGAATGTTGGATCGATTGTGGTTGCAACAGGCTTTGACCCCTATGAGCCTAAAAAAGGGGAATTTGGATACCGTGAGCTGAATAACGTAATAACCCTTCCTCAATTTAAACGACTGCTTGAAATTGATGAAAACGAACTCGTTTATCGAAACAAACAAATAAAAAATATTGCATACATCTACTGTGTCGGCAGCCGACAAATAGAGGGCGAAAACAAATACTGTTCACGTTATTGCTGTACCTCCGCTATTCATGCTGCCACGCATGCTAAAAATAAATACAAACATATTCAGAATATCCATTTTACAAGGGGAATCCGGACTTATGGAAAACAGGAATTACTCTATAATACGGCCCTTGAAAATCATGATATATTCCTTCAATTTTTGGAAGATGAACCACCCATCTTAGAAGCTGAAGGGGAAAAAATAAGGTTGCGGGTAAATGATATTTTAACACAAGTTGAGGAATTAGAAGCATTGGTTGATTTGGTTGTTCTGGTTACCGGTATGGGTCCCCGAGCAGACAATTCAGTTGCTGACATCCTGAAAATACCTATTGGAAGGGACAAATTCTTTAATGAAATACATCCAAAACTAAAACCTGTTGAAACACTCATTGATGGCGTATTTATTTGTGGGGCTTGTCAGGCACCCTTTAACATCACCGAATCAGTAAAATCGTCATTGGCTGCGGCTTCAAAAGCAAACGCACTGATCAGCAAGGGCCAAATTGAACTTGAGCCAACCATTGCCACCATCAACCAGGAAAAATGCAATTGGTGCAATGCATGCTCGGATATATGCAATGTAGATGCCATCATTAAAAATCAGGAAAATGGAAAAACCGTTGCCCAAATTAATGGTTCAAAATGCAAGGGCTGTGGCATGTGTTTACCTGTTTGTCCCGAAAATGCAATTGATTTAATCGGTTATACCGAAAATGAAATTGAATCAATGATTGACGCTCTTGCCAACGAAGCGATTTTAGAATCCGAAATGCTTAAATCTTAGTGTATGAAAACAATTGATGAGATAAAAAAGATCAGGACTGTTAGTGAGGCTTTAAAAGAAAAGGTTAAAGCACATGCAAAAATTGACCGTACCATCTTAAAGGCTTTAGCAGATCAGGAAAAGACGATTCCACAATTG
>CAYNTB010000361.1:0-3214 GCA_964399905.1 uncultured Bacteroidales bacterium
TATTCCCAAAATCCTTTGTCAGTTTTACTTTTAACCTGCAATGCTAATTTTAGTTAATATTTGTTAATGAAATCCTTAGGCATATGAAATAATCTATTTTTGTACTAAATTAATTCTGAGAATGAAAAATTTATGGTTTTTAGTTTTTCTGACTTTTTTTGGAGAAACACATGAGATCACCGATCAAAAACTAATTACAAATCCTGCTGAAAATACGGAAATGTCTATTCCGTTTAAAATTGAGGATGAAGCCGTCAAACCATTAATAAGTTTAGCCAATGTAGAGCTTCAGGAACATTTGAATCAAGCCATCAATTCAGATTCAAAAATGAAGCGATTAATAGCTCAAAAGAAAATGGCCATCGGATTGGTGCTGTTAAATGACACAAGTGATATCAGATTTGCCAGATTAAATGGTACAACAGAAATGTACGCGGCTTCACTTCCCAAGATTGCCATATTATTAAGCGCGATGGACGCAGTGGAGAAAGGCGAATTAACGGACTCAGAGAATCTGAGAAATGATATGCGATTGATGATCGCCCGCTCAGATAATGCAGCCTCCACCCGTATCATAGATCTACTTGGCTACGAAAAAATAGAAAGTGTACTCACAGATTCTAATTACCTGCTCTATAATGAAGAATTAGGTGGTGGATTGTGGGTTGGAAAAAGATATTCGAAAACCGGACGAAGATATCCGGATCCCTTGCACGGAATAAGTCATGCAGCTACTGTTACCCAGGTTTGCCGGTTTTATTATATGCTCATTAACGGAAAACTTGTCAGCTATGAGAAATCAAAGGAAATGCTGCAAATTATGGAAGATCCAGAATTACATCATAAATTCGTAAATTCATTAGAAACCATTGCCCCTAAGGCAAGGCTTTTTCGCAAATCCGGCTCATGGCAGAATTTTCACTCCGATTCAATCCTGGTTTGGGGACCCGAAAGAAAATATATTTTGGTGGCCCTGGTTGATGATGCCGACGGGGAGAAACTTTTGCGTCAACTGGTATTTAAAATTGAAGATATTATAAAAGCTTTAAAATAATGTCTATTTTAGATTGTGAAAGCGGAATAACCGAATGCATTGGATAATCCCTGAGCCCGAGTGAAAAAGCAAAAATGTTAAAAACCTTTAAATTCTTATTAAGTAAATTTTTTGACTTACGAGAGGGAGAACACAGACGTGCACTCCTCATGCAACTCAATATTTTTTTAATTATTTCTACACTGCTCATCGTTAAACCGACGGTTAATGGATTGTTTATTTCGCGTTTTGGAGTTGAAAGTATGCCCTTGGCTTTCGTAATTGTTGCAATATTTGCCACTGCTTTATCTATTTTTTATTCAAAAAAACTCTCCAAAATTCCGCTCCAAAAACTTATTAAACAAACCTTGGTTATTTCCATTGTAACATTAATTGTTTTCGGTATATTACTCTCAATCAATATATTTGTAAGCTGGGTAATTTATCTGTTTTACATTTGGGTAGCATTGTTTGCCGTATTCTCAGCTTCACAATTTTGGATTTTAGCCAACCTGGTTTTTAATTTAAGAGAAGCAAAACGCCTTTTTGGTTTTATCGGAGCAGGGGCGATTGCCGGGGGTATATTTGGTGGATATCTGACCACCTTAATGGTACCATTGATCGGAGCTGAAAAACTTCTCTTTGTAAGTGCATTTTTACTACTATTCTGTATTCCGCTTACACGGAATGTTTGGAGAGAAAACCTGACAGGAAAAGGAAATATCGTAAAAAAAACAGAAGGATTAACCGGTATTGATGAAAGTCCATTCAGGATCATTATCAAGTCTAAACACCTGACATACCTCGCAGGAATTGTTGGCGTGAGTGTGATTGTTGCGAAGTTGGTCGACTATCAATTTAATGCCATTGCATCCTATCATATTTATGATCCCGATGAGCTGACTGCTTTTTTTGGGTTTTGGTTTTCTACATTTAATCTGATTTCTTTGGTCATACAATTGTTTGTAACAAGAAAAATTGTCGGGGTTTTTGGAGTCGGAACCTCTCTTTTCTTTTTACCGGCTGCAATCTTTCTGGGTGCGTTTTTAATCATTTTAACGCCTTCGATTATCGCGGCAATTTTAATAAAAATGTCCGAATCAAGTTTAAAGCAATCAATCAATAAATCTGCAGTTGAATTACTGGCCTTACCCATTCCGCTGAATATAAAAAACAAGGCAAAAACATTTATTGATGTTTTTATTGATAGTCTCGCAACCGGGATCGGGGGATTGATATTAATTCTTCTGGTCAATATTTTAGAATTATCGGTTCCTTTTATCAGTGCCGTAATTGTATTGATTATTGGGGTTTGGCTATATTTTGCAATTAAAGTTCGTAAAGAATACTTTAAATCTTTTAGATTGAAACTCAAGCAAAACGACCATGATTCATCGTCGAAATCAATCAATTTTGAGAATGAGTCGGTGATTGGAGGCTTAATAAAAGTGCTTGAAAGCGGGAATGAAAAACAACAGTTGTGGGTCCTTTTAAAAATAAGGGAAAACCCAAATGAAAGATTGTTCAAAAATTTATGTCAATTACTCCATCATCCAAATGGAAAAATAAGGGCTGAAGCACTACGCAATCTTTATTTCTATCGAAATAAAGACATGCTCGACAGCATAGGCCAAATGATACATGATCCGGTTCAGGAAGTTAAAATACGCGCATTTGAATATCTGCTTGAACATAATCCGGAAGATCATCAGACCTTAATGCAACAATACCTTTCTGAACAGGATCATGAAGTTTGTGGTGCTGCTTTATTGAGCCTTGCAGGAGAAACACGTAACAATCCTGAATTAAAAAAGCAATATGAATTACTGAAAGTAGTTTCTCAAAAGATTAAAAATCTAACCGACGAACAAAATCAGGAAATTAGGAAACACAACATAAAAGTATTACTTGAAACTATTGGCGAAGGCAATATTTCGAGCCATTATAGCTTTATTCATAAATTTCTGGAAGATGATGATCCGGATTTGGTGAACCAGGCCATAAAATCTGCCGGTCTTTCAATGTCAGCTGAATTTATTGAGAAATTAATCTTCTTCATTGCTGATCAGCATTATTCAAAAAATGCAATAAATGCCCTTGCCAGGTACGGTGCAGAAATATTACCATTTTTACAATCCGAATTAAACCAACGCACTAAATTTGAAACCCTAAGAAAAATTC
>CAYNTB010000362.1:0-3212 GCA_964399905.1 uncultured Bacteroidales bacterium
TTGACTTAAAAATAAAGTCGGGAAGGCTAACTTCCCGACTTTATTCATTGTGTACAAAATATTTTTTTGGTTATTGATTACTTTTATTGATTCAGCATTACAGGCATTACAAGCATCAGTATGTCCTCATTTTCATTTTCTTCTTCAACCGGAAGAATGATTCCGGCCCGGTTTGGGGCTGACATTTCGATACGTACTTCATCATGATCCAAATTGGCAAGCATTTCCTGTAAAAACTTCGAATTAAAACCAATTTCAATATCTTCACCCTGATAATTACAGGTCAGGCGTTCTTTTGCCTCATTGGAGAAATCAATATCTTCGGCTGATAAAGTCAACTCTTTACCGGAAATCTTAAAACGCACCTGATGTGTTGATTGATTTGCAAATATGGCAACCCTTTTAATCGAATTCAGCAAACTTAACCGGTCAATGGTTAACACATTCGGATTATTTGTAGGAATTACCGCTTCATAATTTGGGTATCGTCCATCAATTAAACGGCAAATCATGGTAACATTTTCGAATTCAAAATGAACATTGGTCTGATTATATTCAATTTTTACCGTAGCTTCATCATCGGCAGTTAGCAGATGTTTTAATTGATTTAATGGTTTTTTGGGAAGGATGAAAGAGGCTGAAATTTCGCCTGATGCATCGGTTCTTTTATACCTAACCAATTTGTGCGCATCGGTAGCCACAAAAGTAACATCTTCAGGGGTCAGCTCACAAAAAACACCCGACATAACCGGCCGTAACTCGTCATTTCCGGTTGCGAACAATGTTTTATTAATGGCATTTACCAGCACCGTTGCCTTGAAATCAACAACCGTTGTATCTTCCAAAACCGGGGCTTGCGGATACTCATCGCTTCTATGCCCTGGCAATTTATATTTACCATCTCCTGCAGAAATTTCGATGCCGAGTGTATCTTTATTCACGGTTAATGTTACCGGAATATCCGAAAATGTTTTTAGGGTTTCGAGTAATATTTTTGCGGGGATTGCAACCAGGCCAGGCTCTTCTGCCTTAGCGGGCTCAAGTGACACCGTCATGGTTGTTTCCAAATCCGAAGCTGTGATGAACAATTTATCATCTTTGAGTTCAAATAAAAAATCATCGAGTATAGGTAATGTATTGCTTGAATTAAGAACACCGCTTAATGCCTGGACATTTTTTAGTAACAGAGAGCTGGAAACTATAAATTTCATGTTTACTTTGATTTAAATTGGATTGAATATTACCAGTAAATATATTAAATATAATTGTGAAATAGACGAATAAATATTTTCTTTCTCAACATATTTTTTCACAAAAATCAGTCGGAATCCCTTTTTTTACCGAATGAAAATTTTGGTTCCTCACCCCTTAACAATCGCTTGATATTATTATGATGTATTAACGGAACAAACAAGGCCACCGCTATTGCCAGCAATATAAGCGGAAGGTATGGGATATGAAACAAGAATATCATGATAAACGGAAATGAAATGGATGCAAAAACTGAAGAAACGGAAACCATTCTTGTAATGAAAAAAATCAATAGAAATACACCCAAAACAGTAAGTACGACATAAGGGAACAGTGCCAGTCCAACACCAAACAGGGTTGCAACTCCTTTTCCGCCTTTAAAGCCAACATATACCGGAAATATATGACCCAGTACAGCAGCCACAGCCATAATAATTTGTAAAAATAAAAATTGATTCTGGCTAAATGAGGGTTCATAAAAATACCTGCTTAAATATACGGCAAGCCATCCTTTTAATATATCAATAATGATGACAGGGATACCTGCCTTAAGACCCAGTACCCTTATGGTGTTAGTTGCACCTGCATTTCCGCTTCCTAAATTTCTTACATCTACTTTATAAAACAACCTTCCGACCCAAACCGCTGTTGGAACCGAACCAATCAGATAAGCCAATATAATAGCTATAGATAAACTAAAAACCTCCATTATCAAAATATTTTTTTAAACTGTGCGGCTGTCCAGTTTTGTTTTTCTTTAAAGTTAACCAATCTAAGTTTGTTATTTTCAGCTACTTCATTTAGTTTTTTCAGATCAGCCTGGTAAAAACCGCTAAAATAAATAATTCCGCCATCCATGAGTGCGTTCGCATAAATCGACATATCGCTGATCAGGATGTTCAAATTTATATTTGCAAAGATAATATCATACTTATTTTTAATGGAATTTGCATCGCCTTTTTTTACAATCATATTTTCAATATGATTCTTCTTTATATTGGCTGCGCTGTTTTTATAGGCCCATTCATCATTATCAATAGCTTCAATTTCTTTGGCGCCTTTCCTTGAAGCCAAAATACCAAGCACCCCGGTACCACAACCCATATCCGGTTCGATTACAATATCAGATTCCATCCGGTCGTCGGCTTTATGAAAAGGAGCCCTGATCATACAACGATCAGCAATAACAACAGCATCATAATTACTTTCCCAAACTTCATTCCAGTTTCGGTCGCTTATGGTTTCGTAGTTATACCATATATCCATATTTTTAATCTTTTTTGAGAGCACATTATCAATTTTGCGGGCATCAAACTTCCCTTCCTGGATATATGCGATTAATTCAGAATCAGTTTCTTCGAAATTATCATAACCTAATTCACCTAAAAAAGCGACTAAAATATCCCAATCAAATACACCCGTTTTTGATTTAAAAGTTACTCCGATATAGTCCATAGCTTTTCAAAAACTTTTATAAATCGCATAAAAATCACTTGCTTTAAGTGAAGCACCACCGATCAGACCGCCATCCACATTGGGTTTTGAGAATAATTCCCTGGCATTTTTTGGATTGCAACTACCCCCGTACAAGATGCTTACTTTTTCAGCAATTGATGATCCGTATTTGTCGGTCAGTAATTTCCGGATAAATGCATGCATTTCTTCTGCCTGCTCCGGTGTGGCGGTTAATCCGGTTCCAATTGCCCAAACCGGTTCGTATGCAATGACCAAAAATTGTATTTCATCATCTGTCAGGTGCAGGATACTTTCTTCGATCTGAGATTTAACAACTTCAAATTCTTTCGATTGCTCTCTGTCTTCAAGCAGTTCGCCACAACAAAAGATCGGATGAATTTCATTTTCGAGCAGGCGTTCAATTTTTTCCTTGATTAAAGCTACAGATTCCTTAAAATATTTTCGGCGCTCAGAATGGCCGACAATACAATATTCAACATCCATTG
>CAYNTB010000363.1:0-1305 GCA_964399905.1 uncultured Bacteroidales bacterium
TGCCCCCGATGGAAAAGTGGTTGTGCATTGCTGGAGAGGCGGGATGCGAAGTGCATCATTCGCAAGGCACTTGACCGAAAACGGATTTACTGCTGTTTACTTGATTGAAGGCGGGTATAAAGCATATCGTAAGCATGTTCATCAGTTCTTCGAACAGGACTTTAAACTCAATATTTTGGGTGGATATACCGGAAGCGGTAAAACTAAAATTCTTCAGATTTTAAAAAATAAAAATTATGAAGTTGTTGATTTGGAGGGAGTTGCAAACCATCGTGGATCGGCCTTTGGGGGTATCAGTATGGGACGCCAACCTACCATAGAACAGTTTGAAAATGAACTGTTTGAACAAATGAGGATGCTGAAAAAGAATAAGCCGATCTGGATTGAAGATGAGAGTATTCATATTGGTTCGGTCTTTGTTCCAGCCCCTTTATTTCGTCAGATAGAAACACAAAAAATATATTTTCTGAATATTCCCAGGGAAGAAAGGGCAAAATATTTGGTGAATGAATATGCAAATCTGGAGAAGGAAGAACTGGCTGTTTCAATTCAAAAAATAAAAAAACGTTTGGGATTTGATCAGGCAAAACTGGCATTGGAATATCTTGAAAAAGATGATTTTTATCAAGTGGCCCTAATTACTTTAAAATACTATGACAAGTTTTATTTAAGGGGATTATCAAGACGCGATCCGTCCAAAATAAAAGAGTGTAAACTGTCAACAATTAATCACGAAGAAAATGCAGAGATGCTTATAAAATTTGTTAGAGATGAATAAAATTAAACTTACACAATTTAGTCATGGTGCCGGTTGTGGCTGCAAAATTTCACCAAAAGTTCTTGACTCAATTTTGGCTGCCGAAAAGCGAGAAGGGGTTTTTGATAAACTGATCGTGGGCAATAACAGCCGGGATGATGCAGCAGTTTACGATCTTGGTGACGGATCGGCAATTATTAGCACCACTGATTTTTTTCTGCCCATTGTGGACGACCCCTTTTATTTTGGAAAAATTGCGGCTGTAAATGCCATTAGCGATGTATATGCAATGGGCGGAAACCCACTATTGGCAATTGCGATACTGGGATGGCCGATTGATAAGATACCGGCTGAATTTGCCGGAAAAGTTATGGAAGGAGGCAGGGCCGCCTGCGCAGAAGCAGGTATTCCATTGGCAGGTGGACATAGTATCGACAATCCTGAACCGATTTTCGGATTGGCCGTTACCGGAAGGGTGAAGATTAAAGACTTGAAAGGCAATGATACAGCCAAAATCGGATCTGGACTTTATTTAAAAAAGCCCATAG
>CAYNTB010000363.1:1315-3206 GCA_964399905.1 uncultured Bacteroidales bacterium
TCGCCCGCTATTAGATGGTCATTTTAAATAAAGTTGGCCTTGATCTTGCTATGATTGAAGGAGTGAGTGCTTTAACGGATGTAACCGGTTTCGGCTTGATGGGCCACTTGCTTGAAATGTGCGAAGGAAGCCGTGTTTCGGCAGTTATCGATTACACCAAAGTGCCTGTGTTTGGCGAGGTGGGGGAATACTTAAGGGCAAATGCAATCCCTGGTGGTACTCATAGAAATTGGGAAAGCTATGGACATAAACTAAAGCTGTTGGATGAGGAACAAAGGCTCATACTGTGTGACCCACAAACAAGCGGGGGCTTACTGATTGCAGTGAATGAAAAGAATACGGGGCAGGTGGAAAAAATATTAAGGGATCAGAATTTGCATGCCCGTGCAATTGGCAGAATTGAATCGCAAGGAGCGGAAATTATTAAAATGATTAGTTAAACCCAATTTGATGTTAAAAATTAAAAAGATATTGCCCTGGTTTATATTTACGGTTTTCGTAATAATTATTACTCTTGGAATCTTATTAAAGGGTAAAATGGAACATAAAATATCTGAGATGATGAAAACCCTGGCAACTGAGTCGGATCTGGTTGCCGGTGAACGATTCATTGATTCGGCCTATAATTATGTGAAGAATGGAAAAGATTTCAAATTGACATTTCTCGCCTTCAGTGCCGAAGATTGTTCTGCCTGCCGAAGAATGGAATCTGTGATGAAAGAGGTAGAAAATGAGTATGATGATGTAAATGTTGTTTTTGTAAATGTACTTTTACCTGAATCTCAAATTTTTGTAAAATACTACGGAATTGCTGCGGTCCCAACTCAAATATTGCTTGATGAAAATGGCAGGGAATATTTTAAACATCATGGATATTATTCGTTTAAAAAAATATCCACCGAAATTGAAATTATCCTCAAAAAAAGTACATAAAGTTTTAAAATCATAAATCAAAATATGAATTCAAAAATTGTTCAATCATGAAAAAAGCAATACTATTCATTCTGATAACAGCCTTCTTTGGTACATCCTGTTCAAACCATGCGTGTCGATTATTTTCACAGTGGATTGGCATCGGAAGAACATTTTGCCATAGACCGGATTCTTTCAGATGGGCCCTGGGCGGGGAGTGCAATTCATCTGATTGATCCATTGAATTTTGGCTTGTATATGTTCGAAATTTTGGATATCGAAAGCGGTAAATTAATATACAGCAGGGGGTTTGCAAGTATATTTGGTGAATGGCAAACCATAGCCGAAGCTGAGAGCGAATGGGGCACCTTTCATGAATCAGTCAGGTTCCCCTGGCCCTTGAATCCCGTGAAGCTGGTTATGAAAAAAAGAGATGCGGAAAATAATTTTGTCGCCATTTGGGAAACAAAAATTGACCCGGCATCACGAAAAGTAACACCCGCAAATATTATTTCTACCTATAAAACATATGAATTTTTGGTTAACGGACCGGCTCAGGAAAAAGTTGATATCGTTATTTTAGGAGATGGTTACGCTGCAGATGAAATGGATAAGTTTCACCAGGATATTGCCCGTTTAACAGATCGACTGTTTACCGTAGAACCTTTTAAATCACGTAAAAATGATTTTAATATAAGGGCCGTCGAAACCCCTTCCGCCTCATCAGGTGTGAATAAGCCACATCCGGGAGTTTTTAAGCGGACGCCACTTTCTGTTCATTACAGCAGTTTCGATAGTGAGCGATATGCATTGAGTTATGACAACCGAACCATTCGTGATGTTGCTTCAGCTGTTCCTTACGATTATATGTATTTACTCATCAATGAAAAAACCTATGGTGGGGGAGGAATTTACCAATTGTACGCTTCGGTTGCTGTTGACAACCAATTTTCCGATTATATTTTTGTACACGAATTCG
>CAYNTB010000364.1:0-3203 GCA_964399905.1 uncultured Bacteroidales bacterium
ATGCCCCTTTAAGTTTTTGGTATTTTTAGTTATTTAATATCTTTATGAATATATTTTAAAAAAAATTCATTTTTGAAATCAGCAAATAATTGTTTTAGGATACTCAATTTTTAACACGATTCAACATTCAACCCTGCATTAATACTAGTGTTTTAAATGTTTTCTATTTAGTCAAGAATGTATATATAAATATATGAAATTTTTTAAAACAATCAAATAGCATTGGTAATTTATCCTGATTTATAATGATTCTAAAAAACAATTTTTGCAGTGGGGAATTTCTAATGCTTGAGTTGTAAACAAGATGATAATACCTAAATACACTTTAATTTTAAAAATATTTAAATGACTGATTTATTAAATTATTGATATTTTTACATTATAAAGTTTTATCATGGAATTAATTTATTTTTTTGTTGGATTTTTAATCGGAGGAATGGTTTTATTCTTCTATGCAAAAAGTACGCTTTCGCGAAGGGCATTGGATTTGGAAAAGGACAATATGGTGGCCAAAAATAACGAATTAATGCTGACCCAAAACCTTCAACAAATCAAAACCGAGCTGGATGAAAAAAGGGAACTGATCACCCAAATGGTGGGGGAGCTCAGTAAAAAAGAAGCGGATTACACAAATCTTGAAAATCGCTTTAACGAAAAAATGAAAGAAATTGGTGAATATCAGGATAAATTCAGAATAGAATTTAAAAATCTGGCGAATGAAATTTTGGAAGAAAAATCTAAAAAATTTACAGATCAAAATCGAACCAACCTGGATGCACTGCTGAAACCACTGGGTGAAAAAATAAAAGACTTTGAAAAAAAGGTTGAAGATACGTATGATAAAGAATCGAAACTCAGGTTTTCATTAAAGGAAGAAATTAAAAGGCTTGAAGAATTGAATCAACAAGTGAGCCGTGATACCGTTAACCTGACAAAAGCCTTGAAAGGTGATTCAAAAACCCAGGGAAATTGGGGTGAAGTGGTACTCGAAAGTATTCTTGAAAAATCGGGGCTTGTAAAAGACAGGGAATACTTTGTGCAGTCATCATACAATGATGATAATGGTAAAAGGCTCCAGCCAGATGTAATTATTACCTATCCCGGGAAACGAAATGTGGTTGTGGATTCAAAAGTTTCACTCACCGCCTATGAAAGATATGTATCTGCTGAAAATGAGCAGATTGCAGAGCGTGCCTATAAGGAACATATCATTTCATTAAAAAACCACATTAATGAATTGAATCAAAAGAACTATCAGGATTTATACCAGCTCAACAGTCTGGATTTTGTAATGATGTTTTTACCACTCGAACCCGCATATTTGCTAGCGATTCAACACGATCCCGAATTGTGGAATTATGCTTATGATAAGCGGATACTTTTGATCAGTCCTACGAATTTAATCGCAGCCTTAAAAATGGTCGAAAGTTTGTGGAGACAAGAATATCAGGGGCAAAACGTGAAAGAAATTGCCAGGCAAAGCGGAGATTTATATGATAAATTTGTGGGATTGGTTGAAGATTTGATCGATATGGGAAATAAACTCAAAGCAACCCAAAAGACCTACGAATCATCGATGAATAAACTTTCGAGCGGAAAAGGGAATCTTCTTAAGCGGGTCGAAAATATTAAAAAACTGGGTGCCAAAACAAGCAAAATTATGCCCGAAAAATTATTGGATCGTCTAAACGATGACGAATAAAAACATTAAGAATTGAAAAAAGAAGAAATAATTTTCGGAATCAGGGCGATTATCGAAGCCATAAAATCAGGGAAAGAAATTGACAAGGTATTTGTACGTAAAGGTTTACGTAATCCGCTATTTATGGAACTGAATGCTTTGCTGAACGAATATCAAATTCCTGTTCAATATGTTCCGATCGAAAAGTTAAACCGGATCACCACTAAAAACCATCAGGGTACCATTGCCTTCATCTCAGCGGTAATTTATCATAATATCGAAAACATTATCCCTGGCCTTTATGAGAGCGGTGAAATTCCTTTAATATTGGTGTTGGACAAAGTAACCGATGTAAGGAATTTAGGTGCCATTAGCAGAACCGTTGAATGTTCGGGATCGCAGGCAATTGTAATTCCTGCGCATGGAAGCGCACAAATTAATTCAGATGCCATTAAAACATCGGCAGGGGCACTGAATATCGTCCCGGTTTGCCGCTCCAACAATTTAAAAGAAACCCTTGAATTTCTAAAAAACAGTGGATTGCAAATTATAGCTGCAACCGAAAAAGCCGATTTGAATTATACCCAAATCGACTATCGCAAGCCGACTGCCATCATTATGGGTTCTGAAGATCGGGGCATTTCGGAAGAATATTTAAAAAGATCAGACCATCAGGTAACGATCCCACTTCAAGGTAAAATAGAATCTTTAAACGTTTCAGTTGCCTCTGCAATTATGCTCTATGAGGCGGTCCGTCAAAGGCAATTATAAATGATTTAATCAAAAAAAAAGTCCCGTAAAGGGACTTTTGTGCTTTATATTTGAAGAATTATCTTCGGGCTTCTTTGATTCTTGCTTTTTTACCTCTAAGCGCTCTTAAATAGAAAATTCTTGCTCTACGAACCACACCTTTTTTATTTATGGTGATACTTTCAATAAAAGGGGAGGCGAGAGGAAAAATTCTTTCAACACCTATATTATTTGATATTTTGCGAATGGTAAAGGTTTCTGTATTGCCGGATCCAGCCCGTTGCAATACGATCCCCTGAAAGCTTTGTAATCTTTCTTTATCACCTTCTTTGATTTTATATGTAACAGTAATGGTGTCTCCTGCTTTAAATTCCGGGTATTTATTTACAGTGCTTAATTCTTCAACATACTGTAATAACTCGTTCTTGCTCATCTGATTGCTTTTATGTTGGTTTCTTCAAAAATGAGTGCAAATATACGGCTATATTTTTAATTAAAAACAATTATCCTTAAAAAATTATAAATAATTATACTGTATATCTGCTGTTAAACTTTTTTTGCATTTATAACCAAACATTGCCAAATAAATATTTTTGTTAAAATAAGCAATCCGAATGTTCTTACTAATGTTTATGAGATGTAAATTAAACAGCCTGGTCTAATGCCTGAGTGCAAAAGCCTTAATTATCATTTCCGAAAATTTCCGGCCTTCTTATCTTGGTCCTTTCAATCGATTGCTCCATCTTCCATTTTTGAATTTCTTTGTCATTGC
>CAYNTB010000365.1:0-3166 GCA_964399905.1 uncultured Bacteroidales bacterium
CATGGGCCTGGTTTCTGATGAGGCTGATGGTGCTCGAACCGAACTAAGTGGCATCAGAATGGCTGAAATGATTGGGGTTAATAATCCTTCAGCCGCAAAAGTGATACCGATGATATTATAGAGGAATGAGATAACAAAACTGAATTTAATTACAGTCATGGTTGTTTTCGAAAAGCTTAAAAATTTAAAAAGCCCTGAAAATTTCTTTGCTTCAAGAATGGCATCACAGGCAGGGGAGAAGTGATAGATATTATCGGCTATGGAAATTCCGACCTGGCTTTCGTGCAATGCGCCGGCATCATTTAAGCCATCACCGATCATCAAAATTTGCTTTCCTTCCGATTTCAGTTCTTTTATATAATTCAACTTGTCTGAAGGTGATTGATCGAAATGCAGTCGGTCTTCGTGCTTAAAAAGTTTTATCAAATTTTCTTTTTCAGCATCATTGTCGCCCGATAATAAATGTAATTCGTAATTATTACTTAATAGCCCGATCACTTCATCGAGTCCTTCCCGATACTTATTATTGATCTGAAAATAACCTTTATAAACCCCGTCAATTGATATAAAAACCCTGCTAGAATAAGCTGATTCCATTTTTGTTTTTCCCGTCACAAAAGCTTCTGATCCGATTTTTATTTCTTTATTGTCAATAGTGGCCTTAATCCCTTCTGCAGGAATTTCTTCGAAAAATGAAATATCACCTTCAATCGGTTGATTTATACTTTTATAAATAGCCAAGCTTAAGGGATGTGATGATTGCCGGACAACTGACTTCAGAATGGATTCCTCCCCTTCATCAACCTTTAAAAATTTCCGGCTGACCATAAATTCATCATTTCTTGTAATGGTTCCTGTTTTATCGAAAACGATGGTATCGATGCGTGACAAATGCTCCACTACTTCTGTTTTTTTGAGGTAAAATCCTGCCCTTCCAAAAATTCGCATACTTCCACCAAAGGCAAAGGGCAATGTTAATGCTAGGGCACATGGGCAGGCAACAATTAAAACCGAAGTAAATGCATTCATTGCAATATCCGGATCAACAATAAGCCAAAACACAGCACTTAGGCTTGCAATCAGAATTATAGCAATTGTGAAATAACGGCTCACATTATCAATCAATGAATTTAAGCGGGAATAATCCTTTTTTTCGCCGATTTCCTGGTTCCATAATTCCGTTAAATAACTTTGGGAGACTTCTTTTTCAACCATTAATTCAATGGCTTCGCCTACCTGGCGGCCACCGGCAAAAATCAAACTTTTAAGGCTTTTTGATATAGGGGTTGATTCGCCGCTTACGAAGCTATAATCGATATTGGCTTTACCTTTTAATAAAATTGCATCGGCGGGGATGATCTCTTTGTTTCTGATAATCATGCGCTGGCCAATCTTCAATTCTTTTAATTGTACCGAAGATTCGGTTCCGTCTTCTTCCAATACAGTCACCGCTACCGGAAAGTATGACTGATAATCCCGTTCGAACGAAAGTGCCTGATAGGTTTTATTCTGATACCATTTTCCAATTAATAGGAAAAATACCAGGCCCGAAAGCGAATCGAGGTAACCGACATCGGTTTGGCTCAATATTTCATAGGCACTTCTGATGAATAACACTGTAATCCCAAGTGCAATCGGAATGTCAATGTTTACAATCTTTTTCTTAAGGCTCTTGTATGAGGATGTAAAATAGTCCGTTGCGGCATAAAATACTACCGGTAACGAAAGCAACAGGCTGATCCATGCAAAAGAATTTCGAAAATTTTGTTCAAGGGTTTGGTTAAAATTCAGGTATTCGGGAAAACTCAACAGCATAATATTCCCAAAGGCGAAGCCGGCCACCCCAAGTTTGTAATATATTTTTTTTCCGGCCGACTTTTCGGTCTTTTTCTGCAAATCGCCCAAAGTTATCCGGGGTTCATAATTGATTGATGCCATTAGCTCCACCAATTGCCTTAAACTGATATCGGATTCTTTATAGGTGATTCGGGCTTCTTTTTTTACAAAATTTACTGCTGACAAAATAACACCTTGATTGAACCTGTTTAAGTTTTCAAGAAGCCAGATACATGAACTGCAGTGAATAGAAGGAATGTAAAAAGTTATTTTACCGATCCCTGAATCAGAAAAATCGAGGAGTTGTTTTTTGATATCTTCCTGATCGAGGTAAGCATATTTATTTCCTAATTCAGGATTTATATTTTTTGACCCTGCTTTTTCATCAATGCTGTAATATTCACAGGCATCATTGTCTTTGAGTATTTCATAAACCGATTTGCACCCATTACAGCAAAATGGTTTTTCTTCATAGATGACCGGATGCAGTCCGCAGTCATCGCCGCAATGAAAACATTTAGGGCCTTCGTTTTTTGTCAATGTAATGCTGCTTTGAATGAGATATTCAAAGTTAGCGAATTATTCTGTGATCAGATAATATCTGTTACAGAAGTTTGGGAGGCAAAGTTAGCTACATCTGCAGCTTCCAATTCCTTTGCCCTGATCTTCAGGAGCGTTTCCGCAGGTCGGGCAGCTTTCATCTTTCGCCTGTGCATGATCATGATCATGATCATGATTGTGTGATCCACAGCCACAACTTCCGTGTGATTCTTTCTTTCCTTCGCCACTTCCACAACCACAGCTGTTGCCACAGCCACACGAATGATTCAATGAATCCAGCTCTTCCCGGGTAGCTTCTCTAACTTCAATAACCTTGCCCTTAAAGTGGAGCTCTTTGCCTGCAAGTGGATGATTGAAATCCATGACCACATTGTCTTCATTGATGTCAACAACGACCCCAATATGTTTATTTCCGTGGTTGTCCATCATGGGGATTTCATTACCGATCAATAAAACATTTTTATCAATGGTTCCATTCACTTCAAAGGTGTCTTTTGGAATATCTAAAACAGCAAAAACATCGCGGGGCCCGTATGCTTGTTCAGGATCCAGTTTAAACTCGAACGAATCACCGGCACTTAAGCCTATCATTTTAGATTCGAAGCCCTCTAACAAAACATTGGCCCCAAAAATAAATGCACGGGGATGCTCATTTCTGATTAACTCAATTATTTTTTTGCCATCATCTGTGGTAAGTGTATAGGCAAGTATAGCGACATTGTTTTCAGCAATCTTCATTTTAGTATATTTAGAATTGGTTTCAGAATAT
>CAYNTB010000366.1:0-3165 GCA_964399905.1 uncultured Bacteroidales bacterium
TCTGAAACAGAGCCAGTAAAATATCACCATATCTAAATTCTTTTCGCTTATAAATTCAATTCATATCTTTGGAATCTATAAAAATCAATTAAGAAATGGCATTTGTACTAATTTCATTGGGAAGTAATTTGGGCAACCGAATAAATAATCTGAACAATGCCATTGTGGAAATCCAGGATAATATCGGGAAAGTTCTGGATGTTTCGTCTGTTTATGAAAGCGAAGCTTGGGGTTTTGTTTCTGAAAATACATTCCTTAATCAGGTTATTCGGGTAAATACAAACAATGAACCGGATGAGTTGTTGAAAGGGCTTCTAAACATTGAGAGGCGTATGGGCCGAAGTCGTTCTTCAAAAGGATATGAATCTCGTGCGATTGATCTGGACATTCTTTTTTATGAAGATTATATCATTGATAAAGAAACGTTGAAAGTGCCGCATCCCTGGCTGCACGAACGTAAATTTGTGCTGGTTCCTTTAGATGAAATTGATGCCGGATTGATCCACCCTGTTTTTAAAAAAAGCATTCATCAATTACTGAATTCATGTGCTGATAAATTGTGGGTAAAAAAGTTTGATTCTGAACAAAACGGAATGAATTAACCTTTATTTTTGTTTAGCATGAAGTACAATTATATCGCCATCGAAGGAACCATTGGTGCTGGTAAAACATCACTGGCGACGCGTATTTCGGCGCAATATAATGCCAGGTTGATTCTGGAACAGTTCGAAGACAATTCCTTCCTTCCAAAATTTTATAATGATCCGGATAAGTATGCATTTCCGTTGGAAATGTCCTTTCTGGCTTCACGCTTCCAACAGTTAAAAGACCAGTTGTCATCACAGGATTTATTCAAATCGTTTACCATTTCAGATTATTTTATCAACAAGTCGCTGATATTTGCGGGAAAAACCCTGCAGCCTGACGAATTAAGTTTATATGCCAGGTTTTTCAATATTATCAATGCATCATTGCCGAAGCCTGATTTATTGGTTTATCTGTACCTGGAAGTTGAAAACCTGAAACGGAATATCATAAAAAGAGGCCGGTCGTATGAGCAGGACATTCAGAATAATTACCTGGATAAAATACAAAGCGGTTATTTCGAATACATTCGTCAACAACAGGATATGCGGATCTTAATTATTGATACAAATCAGATTGATTTTGTTGAAAAGGAAGAAGATTATCAAAAAATACTCGATATTATAAACCAGGAATACCCCAAAGGAATTCATCGTGTTACGCTTGAATAAAAAAAACGCCCTCAAAATGAAGGCGGTTTTTTATGTGTTTGAAGCTGGGTTTAATTTACCAAAGCTTTGAATTTTTCAGCATTTCTTATTTTCTGAAATTCGCGATCGTATTTTGCCTCTTCTTTAAGGGCAGGGTTTAATTCGAAAGCTTTCTTCAAATTGGTATAAACTTTTTCAGCATTATAAGTTCTTGCACCAATAACAGCCATTAAATAAGCTGCCTGACAAGGTGCCTGTTCCGTACATTTTAAGGTTGCTTCGGCAGTTGCATAATCTTCGGCAAGTAATTGAGCCAGACCTGCGTTAAAATCGCATGAATATGCGCTTAAAAGATCAGCAGCTTCTTTATAATCACCTTTAACGATGGCTAAAACACCCATGTTATAATTATCAACTTCTGCACCATTTGCTTTGGCATTGGCGAAAAATTCATCGGCTTTTTCAAAGTCGCCTTTATAAATAGCTAAGGCCCCAAGATTAGCGTTCACAATACCCTGATCAGGATACATTTCATGGGCTTTATTTAATAATTCACCGGCTTTCGCATAATTGCCTTCATTCGCATAAATAACGGCTGCATTGTTTTTTGACATCCAACAGTTTGGGAATTTTTCAATGATGAAATTATAGGTCTCAAGTTTTTGATCACCATCGGCATTTTCAGCTGCAAATAATAATTCTTTGAGCTCAAGAGATCCAGGATTGGTTTTTGCCAGAGCTGTAATTTCTTCTTTTGATTTGTAAGGCTCTACATAGTTAATGGCAACTTCGGTTCTTCTGAGCGGAGCCAATATACCACGAACACCGGCATATTTATACATCGAATTTCTTAAGGCACGATCCTTGGCCACTTCGGTATCAGCATTATTGATGGCATCGGCAATGGCTTTTTTATCTTTCAGGTTAGATGCTTCAAGATCGGCCATGAAACCGTTCCAGTCGGAACCGTTAAAGCTGAATAAATACTCAATGTCTTTTGAAGGATCCGTAAAGCTTAGTTGACCAACTCCATCAGCTTTCATCTGGTTGAGTCGTTTGATCACTTCATCATACATGGTATTTGCCCTGTTTTCAGACAGTTTGTCGTTTACAGAAATACCTTCGGGAGATGCCCAACCGTCGATGCTGATTGATTTGATTTTCCAGCCTTTTTTAGCGAAATCAACGAGTTCGTTGAATTTTGCCTCGGTATTGTTGTCTTTATTGAGCGGGATATCCCATCGAACATCATAGCGGTTAACAATAAAATAGATGATTGCTTCTTTGGGGCTTATAACTTCTTTTGGGGTAAATTCAAATGCAGATTCTGCAAGTTTCATGTTTTTTAAGAGTCTTTCAGAAGTATAAATTACACCATTGGTGACCAGTCGGTTACAGCATTCGTATGAATGTGGGTTGTCCATAATTTCTTCGATGGTAGCCAATGTTCCTTCTTTCCCCATATAAACGGTTGAAACAACATATAATTCTGACCAGTTAAGCTTAGGGTCATACTTTACCAGGTCGGTGTATGTGTATGAACCTCCATCCTTATGGCTGATTGTAACGCCATCACCACTTACTTCTTCTCCTTTGAGAGTCAGTGGTTTTAAGGCGATCATGCCATTTTTGTATCGGAGTTCCGGCTGAACAAACATGGCAGAATTTTTTGCAAAATATCCACCTGGTACAACCACTTCAAATGATACTTCAACCATACCACCTTTTTCAGTAAGGACTGGTGAGCTTGAAATTACATCTACTTTATCAAATTGACGCCACATTTTAGCATTTTGACCGTAAAATAAAACCGGTGTCAAAATAATAAACAGCTCATGCAATGTTTTCAGAATTGAGAGATAAATTTTTTTCATAATGATGTACGTTGATATACGTTGATATACATTGATATAAGTTGATATACATGGAT
>CAYNTB010000367.1:0-3164 GCA_964399905.1 uncultured Bacteroidales bacterium
ACGACCTTAATGATTTTGAAGCTGCAAGCCATAGTGTCAAGGGAATGTTATCCGGATTATTAAATGCAAAAATTACACGCGTAGCCGGAACCAATGAAAATCGTTGGCAGATTTATCAGGTTACAGATTCTCTGGCCACACGCGTACAATTACTGGATGATGATGATGTATTAACGGATGTATATTTAGGAAAAATAAGTTATATCGCAGCGAAGAATCAAATGCAATCCCAGAACCCTTATCAACAACAACCTCAGGGAACACTAGCGACCTATGTTCGTCATGAAGGTGAGGATAACATTTATGTGATTGAAGGGTATTTAAAAATGAGTTTTAATACGGATATTAATGGTTTAAGAAATAAACAAATCACTAAGCTGAACAAGAATAATATATCAAAAATTCGTTTTGATTATGAGGGTGAAATACCTTTTGCACTTGAAAAACTAGGCGATCAGTGGATTATGGATGGAAATGTTGCAGATTCTTCAAAAACGGTGAATTTTATTAACCAAATTTCCAGAATCAATGGGAATACTTTTGTTGACAATCAAATGATTAATGGTAGAAGCACCACAAAAACAGTTACCATTGAAGGGGCAAATTTTAGTCCCATACAATTAAACGCATATGCTGTTGCAGATACCAGTATCAAATATGTTGTAACTTCCTCTATAAACAAAGAAGCAGCTTTTGATGGGAGCAAGAACCTATATAACAAAATTTTTAAAGACAAAGATTTCCTATTAAAGTAAGACCTGATTTATAAAGAAAAAAAAGCCCCTGACCAAGGGGTTTTTTTCTATTTAGGCAATGAGATAATGTTTAGTTTAACTGTCTGCCTGTCGAAACAGACAAAACAGAATGCTCCCGGAGGACCATAATTGTAACGCTTAAATCCAGTAAATCCACATTCGGGATTAATCATAATTTCTTTTAAATTATCACGGGATATAAATCCTACATTATCTAACCAGTAACTAAATAACATCGCTTTACTAATTTAAAGTATTAAAAATGAAAAAATTAAGTTCACGTTCGAATTTCTTGTTAATGCCTAAAAGTCAAAAAAGGTAACCCTCTTTTTTGGACTTTTTCCATTTTATAGACTTTTTACCTAATTGAAACGTTATAAACATATAAAATGTTTCGATATATTAGCATATACTTCAATATTTATACTCATTATAAATTAAACCCTATAACACTGTTTATAATTCCTTTACGAGTTATTTCATGATTTAATGACTACATCCATTACATCCATATTATCTAACAATTGGGAATGAATGGAATCAAAATAAAAACCGCTAAACCAAATATTAGATAGCATTTAACTATATTAGAAAGGATAAAATACTATTTGAATACTCTTAACTTCAGGATGAATGATGGGATTTCCCGATAGGGATCGGGATATTTATCCGCCTATGGAGGAAACTTCTCATCCCATCTCATATACAACAACTTAATACAATAAAAAAAAGAGCCCGTATTTGAGCTCTCTTTCTTTCGGGTGAATGATGGGATTCGAACCCACGACCCTCGGAACCACAATCCGATGCTCTAACCAACTGAGCTACAATCACCATTTAAAAAGGAGTGCAAATATACAATAATATTTTTTATTTTATCAAATTTTTAATTTAAAAATATCATCCGGAACATACCATTAACCAGCCTTTTACTTACATTTGCAACAACACTTGATGAGAAGCATGTTTTTCAAAAAAAGAGAATATACCACCGGAACTTCACTCTCCAAACTTGCCTGGAAGAAACTCCTCATGAATAAGATTGCGATCGCCTCAATTTGTTTTATATTTTTAATTTCATTCATAGCGACTCTTGGCTATTTAATCACTCCCGATTCATCTCCTTATGCAAATTCACAAAGCCTGGAACTGGCTTCACTTAAACCGGGTTCCCGAATTAATGTTTTAAGGATTAAAAAAAACAGAATAATTGAAAAAAGCAGCCTTCTTCGAAAAATGCTGTTTGGTAAATCGAACGATTATGAAAGCATCCCCTATGTTGCGTATCATTTTCATTCAGATAAGATTGGCATCACCGAATACTCAACTGATTCGATTGAAGATCCGAGAATATTTGATTTTGTTTTGGCGGAAGTCTGCGATCATCTAATTTCCGAATCATACCGATATGATTCGCTGACCCAAACAGCAAATTACCTGACTTCCGATTCTCTAAAAAAATCATACCATCTTACTGAACTTCAGGATTTAGTGATAAGAAATCATTTAAAAACCAAACGCTTTATACTGGGTACAGACCGTTATGGAAGAGATTATCTGAGCCGCTTAATGATAGGTGCAAGGGTAAGTCTTTCGGTTGGATTCATCGCCGTTTCCATATCATTACTTATTGGCATATTTCGGGGTTCACTGGCAGGATTTTTTCGGTCCTGGATCGACCAACTTATCGTTTGGTTTATTAATGTGGTTTGGTCCATCCCAACTCTGCTGTTGGTTATTGCCATTACTTTTGCACTTGGGCGCGGATTTTGGCAGGTATTTATTGCCGTTGGCCTGACCATGTGGGTTGAAATAGCCCGGATCGTCAGGGGGCAGATTCTGGCAATCCGCGAAAAAGAATTTGTTGAGGCAGGAAGGGCATTGGGCTTCAAAAATTTCAGGATCATCTTTTACCATATTTTACCTAATATTATGAGCCCGATCATCGTAATATCCGCAGCCAATTTTGCATCGGCCATATTAATTGAAGCAGGTTTAAGTTTCTTGGGAATCGGTGTTCAACCACCAATGCCATCGTGGGGAAGCATGATCAAAGAAAATTATGCATAGATAATATTGGATTCTGCTTACCTGGCAATTATACCGGGCATTGCCATTATGCTCATGGTTCTGGCATTTATGCTTTTGGGCAACAGTTTACGGGAAGCCCTTGACGTAAGAATCCAGAACAGAAATGAATAAACTTCATAAAATGATCGATCATTCAATGCAATATTAATTCGTTAATTTATTCTTCTTTTTACCTTTCATTTAACAAAATAATATTACCTTTGCAGTCAGGTGCCACTGTGCTTGAGCAGGGAAAAGCGCCCTATATTTACCAGACTGAGCTTTCGTTTCCATGGACATGGTACATTGATCCCAATGCGTATGAATTGGCACTGGCTT
>CAYNTB010000368.1:0-1299 GCA_964399905.1 uncultured Bacteroidales bacterium
GACGATGATCATAATGGTTGTATTGATGATTACAACGGTTATAACTTTGTCACAAATAGCTCAAATATTTCAATTGAGGAACCAAATACAAGGCCTAAAATTCATGGAAAGATTGTAACTGGAGTTATTTGTGGCAGAACCATCGGAAACGATATTTTGGGAATAGCACCCAATTCGCAGTGGTGCGGGGTCGTTGCTTCACCCGACCAAATTGAAGAGGTAATAGAATGGGCTATAGAGCATAATGCTGATACTTATAATATGAGTTTTTCAAAACCCAACCTGGGGGAATACCGAACACATTTAAGAAAAGTATTGGAACATGGTGCTTATTGTGGTGTGTTTTTTATTTCGGGGGCCGGTAATTTTGCATTAAAGGACAGGGAAACATATGCACCTGTGCCTGTTCAAATGAGATTTCCTGAAGATGTTCCGGAGGCAGTTTTTGGAATCTCAGGTGTTGATCAGTATATGAATCGACCTGAGTTTTCAAGTCAGGGTCCCGTTGATTGGAGTACTGAATATTACAAAGAAGGGAAAGTAAACAAACCTGATTTTTGCACCTTTAATTCTAAAATTCCTTATGTAAGTGCTGTTGATAATTCAATAGGAAATGATGCAAATGGTAATTCACACGCAGGTCCGCATTTTGTAGGAGTGGTTGCATTAATGTTAAGTGCAAATCATGAATTAACAGTTTGGCAAGTGAAAGAAATTCTTAAAACATCAGCAAAGGACATTCTTGATGAGGGATTTGATTATCAATCAGGTTATGGTTTTGTGAATGCTTATGATGCCGTTAAATTAGCCCTCAAATACAAATAAAAAAGGCATCTGTTAGGTCTGGTTTGTCTCGGAAATATAGGAAGCAAACTGTTAATTTGTGCCAATTTGCAGGATTGCCATTATTGATCTCAACCTTCTTCATTCTTTTGAATTAGGGTTTGAGTTACAGATCTGAATCAGTAAAACTGTTTTGTATTACCACGCAAAAGTATAAAGGGTGTTTGTATAACGTACCGTTTCCATAGTTATCTTCTTTCAATTTACACCGTTTCTACCAATTGTAATAACAAATATTATAAGAACTGCATCCCGGATTGCATTTATACCATGTTGGCGATTTGTGTTTTACTTCCTTCTCCGAATATTCTAATGAAATTCCCGCAGGCTTTCATGTATCCCTTTGTGCATCTCATACCAGAACTGTAGGCTGGCCTCAAACTTGTCTTTTTCAAAGGCTGTTATCCAATGGTCCAATTCTTTATCCTGGACATTATCTTCAAAAACTTTCTTGCG
>CAYNTB010000368.1:1390-3162 GCA_964399905.1 uncultured Bacteroidales bacterium
ATCTTTCAGGCCATAAAGTTTATCCATCACCTCTGGCATTATATCTTCTGCCCAAGCCCGGTGGAAACGACAGAATCCGAGGTTGTCCATTATTAATTCTTTAACCATGCGCTCAGCATTTTGGCGTCCCAGTTCTCGGGGAGGGATAAAATCCTTGCCATACACCATATAATATTTACCCATGATTGCCATAGGCGATAATACGCCGGGTGTCCAGTATTGATTTGGCACCATCCATCCCTGACGAGCAAATCCGATATGCACAAAACGATCCCTTATACCAATGCCCTTTTCACGAGCCCGTTGGCGGGCCATCTTTCTTACACCAAGTTTTAAATTGATTAAACGTGCATTATGCATCGAATCCACCACCACATCAAAATCTTCGGGCGAAAACTTTGGAACTGCATCTGTTCCTAATTCTTCGGGTTTGATCAAACCATCAGCAATACATTCCATTAACCAGGCCAGTACCCCTCCTAAGGAAATGGCATCAAAGCCGAAGGTATCTGCTTTGTCATTGAGCAATTCGGCTGCTCGTTGGTCGAATATACCACATAGCGGCCCCATCGTTTGATATGGTTCATAGTCTTTTTTAAAGTGCCCATGCATTTTTTTACAAACAGCTACACAAGGCTCTCCGCAGTTCTTTTGTTGTTTTGTGTCAATGGTTTCCTCATTGAACTGTTTGAGGTAGTGATCCACGATAAACCTCTGGTGCAGATCAAGTCGTTTCTCTTTATGCATGAAGATCGTTCGATAATTGAACGCGATAATCCTTTCAGCAACAGTTGCGAAATTTACACCAAAAGTGCCGCCGGTATTAAAACCAGGGTCGAAGCGGTATTTAGTGGTTGCTTCCATATCTTTGGCAGCCATTTTCTTTTCATATCGGTTATGAAACCATTCATCGGCTACATTGCGATCACGAAAATCCTCATCAACCCATGTGCCACCGTAAATAATTCCAACAATACCATGCTGTTGCAAGAGCTTGGTTCCGAACCCTCCACGACCTGCCCAGCAATCTACGGGCGTAAGCTTCCCCATTTTTATTGGTGCTGACGCAATGGCACCGAAATCGGTGTACAAAGCAGCCTGACCAACAGCCAATACCCTCGGGTCCTTTTCATATCTCGAAGAATATTGATCAAGAGCATACTTCATCACACCATAAACCCCTCCCCTTTCTGTTTTCCATAAAGAAGAAGGATCCACTGGATGTAGTTTCACCTCAACCTCTTCGCCGTGATGGCGATTCAGGTAAAGAATAGACGGAGATTTAGCCCTGCCAAGAACGGAAAACATATTAATACCCAAATTATCAAATACCAAAGCAGCTCCTCCCATCGAAGAAATGAAGAACCCATGCCATGATGGTGATATTCCGCTAAATATCAACCTATTAGATCCCGGAAAAATGCTACCCGCCAACAGGCCTGCTCCAACATTAAGGCTGTTGTGCTTGTGTGCCAGATGAATACCTAAGTCAACAGTTCCAAAAAAAGAACCAACTGGGTATTTATTGATACGGTAATATCCATTTGATGCATCAATCATCAGCACTTTCAGAAAGGTTTTTTTTGGTTCATTCATTATATTCTCCCTGTTGTAAAATATGTATTTTGTATTATTTTCAAGTAACTAATTGAAAAGACCACATGTTTATTAAATAACCAGTCCTTTTTTATAAATCATAAATATGAACGCTAACGTATGTATTAATGCCATTGCATTTATTTCCATCATATCAGTAGCATATACTCATTTGA
>CAYNTB010000369.1:0-3160 GCA_964399905.1 uncultured Bacteroidales bacterium
CGCTCTGCAAAAAAATGAGCCTTACTAAAATCTCATCTCCCCTAATGGTAATGGATGGAACCGGAATTAACGATGACTTAAACGGAATTGAAAGGGTGGTTTCTTTCCCGGTTAAAGCATTGGACGAGAAAAAAGCTGTGATTGTTAACTCACTGGCCAAATGGAAGCGATTGCGTCTTATAGAGTTGGAAATTGAGAACAATGAAGGTATACTTACCGACATGAAAGCCATTCGTCCGGATGAAGATTTCAGTCCGCTTCATTCAATTTATGTTGACCAATGGGATTGGGAAAAACAAATCTCTTCTGATCAAAGAAATCTTGATACCTTAATGACAGAAGTTCGGAAAATATATGCTGCAATCAGGGAAACTGAGCAATTGATTCAAATAATGCATGCAGAACTTAAAGCAATTTTGCCGGAACAAATTACTTTTATCCATGCAGAAGAATTACTTAAACTTTATCCCGATTTAAGCCCGAGGGAAAGGGAAATGAAAATCGCTAAAAAGCATAAAGCCGTTTTTATCATAGGAATTGGAGGGAAGTTAAGTTCGGGTGAGCCCCATGACGGAAGGGCTCCTGATTATGATGACTGGTCGAGTAGCAGTTTAAACGGATACAAGGGTTTAAACGGTGATATTATTGTGTGGCATCCGGTTTTGGAACAGGCCTTTGAATTATCCTCCATGGGCATCAGGGTTGATAAAGATGCTTTAATAAAACAACTGGAGCTGAGCGGCAAACAATCGAGAAAAAATCTTTATTTCCATCAATTGATTTTGAACAACGCGCTTCCCCAGAGTATTGGTGGTGGCATCGGACAATCCCGCATCTGCATGTTTATGCTTAAGAAAAAGCATATCGGCGAAGTGCAGGTTAGTTTATGGCCGGATGAAACCCGAAAAGATTTGGAGAAGGCCGGCGTGCATTTGATGTAAATGTTATTTTTTGATTGATTTTTTAATTTCATCATTTGAATCATATTAATCAAAATTATTTCTTAATTGAATAATTCGTGATATTAATCATGCTTAATGGCGAAAATGATTATTTTTGATCTTCAATCCATTTAACACATAAGCCATGTCAGAAAAAGTATTCGATAAAGTTAAACCCGGCGTTGCAACTGGCGATGCCGTTCAGGAAATTTTCAGAATTGCCAAAAAAAACAATTTCGCCTTACCTGCAGTAAATGTTGTTGGGACCGACTCCATCAATGCAGTACTGGAAGCAGCAAAAGATGTTAATTCGCCCGTGATCGTTCAATTTTCGAATGGAGGTGGTAGCTTTTACGGAGGCAAAGGTGCCAATAATGATGGAGGGATCGCAGCGATAAAAGGTTCCATTTCGGGTGCATTGCATATTCACCAGATGGCTGAATTATATGGGGTTCCGGTAATTATTCATACCGACCATGCCGCTAAAAAACTATTGCCATGGATCGATGGGCTGCTGGATGCAGGCGAAGCCCATTATAAGCAATATGGGAAACCATTGTTTAGCTCGCATATGTTGGATCTTTCAGAGGAAACGCTTGAAGAAAATATCAGCATCTGCAAAAAGTACCTGGAACGAATGAGCAAAATGGGGATGACACTGGAAATTGAGCTGGGCATTACGGGCGGCGAAGAAGATGGCGTAGACAATACCGGCGTTCACAGCTCAAAATTATACACCCAGCCGGAAGAAGTTGCTGCAATGTACGAAGCCTTAAGTTCTGTCAGCAATCGTTTTACCATAGCTGCTGCATTCGGGAACGTTCACGGGGTATATAAACCGGGAAATGTTAACCTGGAACCCATTATTTTAAAAAATTCTCAGGAATATATTCAAAAGAAATTCAATACGGAAAAAAATCCGGTAAGTTTTGTTTTTCATGGAGGATCGGGAAGCGAGCCTGCCAAGATCAAGGAAGCCATTTCGTATGGGGTCGTTAAAATGAACATCGACACTGATACACAGTGGGCATTTTGGTTAGGGGTTAAAAACTATGCTGAAAAATACCATGATTTTCTACAGGCACAAATTGGTAATCCGGAAGGAGATGATAAACCGAACAAAAAATATTACGATCCGCGCAAATGGTTAAGAGCAGGTGAAGAAGCAATTATCGCCCGATTAAAAACTGCATTCGACGATTTAAATGCGATCAACCGCAATTAAACTGTATTTTATTGCATAATGTTTTGGGTCAATACCCGGGGATGAATACACAAAACAGGGATGGGTGAAGTGTTGATCATTTGAGAGGCATAAGGGCCCAACAAAATATTTGCCGTCGATTTTTCCTGTTCGGTCATAATCGAAATCAGGTTTGCATCTATGCTTTCGGCATATTCGATGGTTGATTGGGTTACATTTTCAGCATTTCTGGTTTCAAGCATGCAATCCACTTCTTCCTCCTTAAAGTATTCGATCACCTGATTGGCATATTTGGCAACCCTGTTCACACTTGATTTTGATTTGGAAGTATTTACGGCCAATACATGAACCCGGGCTTTAAATAATTGTGCCAGGATACAGGTGAAAAATATTTTTTGACGGGTCTCAGGCGTACTGTCAATGGGCAGTACAATTCTTTTCAATTCATTCACAATCTGAGCCCTTGCCGGAATTGTTAATACAGGCAATGGTGTGGACATCACAATTTTATAGGCATTGCTTCCGAGCCAGAATTTTTGAAAACCCGAAGCTCCATGGGTTCCGGTAATAATTAAAGAAGCATTTACCAGTTCCGCCTTATGGACGATTTCTTCATAAATCTTTCCTTTTCCAATTTTATATGAGATTCTGTTTTCCAGAATATTGGAATATTTCTCGATCAATGACTGGAATCTTTTTTTTACTTCTTCTTCCGGGTTCTCAGTTTGTTCACTGAAAATTTCTTTCGAAGAATCGGGGCGGTTTACCCATACCATGATAACTTCCGCTCCTGCTTTTTGAGCAATATTAACAGCATGCTCAAGCGCATTAATTGAACAATTTGAAAAATCAATTGCTGCCAATACACTTTTGATCATGACGATATTATATTTAATTAAGTTTTGGAAACTTAATTTTTGTTTTTACCACATAAGCCGACGGATAATATCTGAGAATACGACGAAGAAATTCTTCGGCTTCAATTTTACTTCTGAAATCGCCAACTCTTAATCGG
>CAYNTB010000370.1:0-3159 GCA_964399905.1 uncultured Bacteroidales bacterium
ATATAAGAAATATAAGGGGGAACACATATGTTCGGAAGAAGAAGTGACGGAAAGACTGTTCCTCCTTTGCCGCTGGCAATTGCAATTTTCATTTCTTGTTTAATATGGTTTGTTCCGGGATGTTTCCATCACTAAAATGTTTTTCTACCCACCCTGATCTGGAATGTTCCCTCTGATCAAAATGTTTAACATAGGGCTTTATGTCGAGCAATGGGGTGTTGTCCAGCATATCAACCTCTGTAAAATAAATTTTGTTGGCAACTATTTTCTTGATCTTCACGATCGACAGGCCAATTTTATTGGGCCGGTGCGGGGTTCTGATGGCAAATACCCCATGTTTTTCGTTCTCTAAATACGGCTTTGTGATCAGTTGTTTAAAATCAGCTTTATGAAAATAGTAAATCAGGATGGCATGGCTAAATTCATCCAAACCTTTCAATCCATCCATATACGCCGGCTTAAGTTCGCACCAGGCTTCATACTCCTTACCAAATGAGGATTGAATAGGGATGTTTTCCTGTTTTGCAAATGGAGATTTAATGACTCCGATCGGTTCAAAGCTAATGGGTTCCATCACTTAGTGATCACACAAATTCTCACCCGTCTTGAGTTGGTTGCCCAGGTAGTTTTCGACCAGTTGCTTCGGTGAACCATTCTGAACACCCATATAAACATCAATATTGTTTTGTGCGAATAGGTTTTGTGCCTGTTGCCCCATGCCTCCGGCAATAATTACCTTTACACCCTGATCAGCCAAAAAACGAGGATAAACACCTGGTTGATGAATGGGTGGTGTTAACCATTCTTCATTGATAATTTTATTGTCTTCAACGTGCACAACCGCAAATTTTTCGCAGTGGCCAAAATGTGCGGTTAATTCTCCATTTAAAGTTGGAATAGCGATTTTTAAATTCATATTCTATTATTTTATGATGTTATTATTGTTTTAAAAGTTCTTCTCTGATCATTGTATGTCCGCATTTCGGACATTTTATGGTGGTGCATTTTATACCTTGTTGATGTGGGATTTTGGTTCCACACTTTGCACAAATGCAAAAACCGCCGGTGCCGAAAGCACCGCCTTTGTTTCGTCCACGGCCCCCGCCTTTACCCAGGCCCCTTCCGCTTCCTTTTTCTTTATTTTGTCCTTGATTATTCATATCGTTTTAATTTTGGATCGATAAAGGCAGGCTTTTTGAGGACCTGCCTTTTTTTTAACTTTCCTTGTTCAGTTGTGAAAGCTGATTTTCAATGTTGGATAATTGCTCTTTTAAAACCTTGATTTCATTTTCAAGCAACGTTTTTTCCGATACATTTGGGATGTCTTGCTGGTAGTATCTCCTGAAGCCTGTTCGAAAACCGCCTCTGGGCCTTCTGCCCAAACCGAATCCTCTCCCGGATCCCCTACCGAAACCAAATCCTTGGTTTGTAAAACCAGGGGTTTCATTACCGGTGCAAAATCCAAGCTGTCTTCCTGTCATCGAACCCATTCCTTCAGGGCCCGTTTTGTCACCTCTTGGCATAATTACCTCCTTTTTTAAAGTTTCTGTGTGTGCAACAATTTCCATGTCCAAATCCTCCTGCCAGGTTCAGTAGATTTTGTGAATGGCAAACCGGGCATTCTGAAAAATCATCCCCGAATTTAATACTGAACATATGGCCACAACTTTGACAACGAATTAAATTGCGTCTGAAATGAACGTTGCCTCCTTCAATCACAAGAATTTTTCCGAGGATCAAAAAATCGGCAGTTTTTTTCCGGGCCTGTTCTATGAGCCGTGTGAAAGTAGATCTCGAAATCTCCATTTCTTCGGAGGCTTCTTCGTGCGATAATCCCATTTGATCAGCAAGCCTGAGTGCCTCGAACTCATCAAGGCTCATCGAAAGTTGTTCCAGCACTGTTCCTTTGATCCCGATGGGTTTAAATTCAGAGAAGAGTGGAGGTTCGTGTACAATTCGGTTGTTTTTTGGTCTTGGCATTGTTGCGTTGATTAAATAATTTCTGCAAATATAATGAACATATGTGCAAAATACAAAATAATTTTTGATTTTTATTCTTTCTAAATAGAAATCCTTAATTTATAATTGAAGAGGTGGGAATAGGGGTAAAGGAGAGATACTGGTTGCTTGTTGCTCGTTACTAGTAAAAAGAACAAGCAACAAACAATAAGCATTAAAATATGTTTAGTCGAGTTTTTCGCTAAAGGTTTTGACTTCAAAAATAAAATATTCAAGGATGGATTTTGAAAAGGGCATGTTTATATCCATTTGTTCAGGATGCCATTGCACGCCCATTAAAAAGGAGCGTGTGCCGGTATCTTTCCATTCAACAGCTTCAATCAGTCCGTCATTTGACCTGGCTGCCACTATTAATTGATCCGACAATCGATCCACGGCCTGGTGGTGCCGGCTGTTGACTGTTCCGTTGATCAGATCGGTTGCCCAGTAAAGCCGGGTTCCGGCCTCTACATTAATTTGGTGGAAACACTGATAGCTATCGGGAATACGATGCGTGACAGTGGTGTCATAATCCGATGGTATATCGATGAGCAGGCTGCCCCCCAATGCCACATTTAGCATTTGGTTTCCCCGGCAAATTCCAAGTATAGGGATATCAAGCTCCATGGCTTTTTCAATGAGAGCTAATTCAAGGCTGTCGCGTTTCAGGTCAAAGGGCCCGCAACGGGAGGTATCGATTTCTTTACCATAAATAGCGGGATAAATATCCTGCCCTCCGCTTAAGAGAAGCCCGGAGCAGCCTTCCAATAGCATCAGGGCCGAATCAATCGAAAAATCATACATGTCTATGATCTGAATCGTAGAATCGGCGGTATGAATCCAGTTTTGATAAGCACCATAATTATCAACAGGTTTGGCTTTTGAAATTGCTATTTTTAAAGGTGCCGCAGGCTGTTTCCAGGGTTTGAAAACGAATACAGTAACAGCGATAAGAATGATCAGTATGGTGGAAAGTATGAGGTGAATCTTTTTCATGACCGGGCTTTTTTCCAATTTAATAAAATTCTTTGTTCATTCCCACTGCTTTTTCAGGTCAATCCATGATTTAAGGACAATTATTGCGGATCATTCCGGACGAGGAGCCGGAATCTAAAAAAAATGGTCACATCGAGCTGAGTCGAGATGTGGCCTTTTTAAGGT
>CAYNTB010000371.1:0-3150 GCA_964399905.1 uncultured Bacteroidales bacterium
AGGCTGCTTTCAGGGAAGCAGTGGTAAAAACTGTTCGCGAATTCTACAATAAAGATTTTGACACTTCCGATGTTCGCACTTCAATTTTAGCGGCAATCAGTATTAAAGTGCAGGAACCAGTTTTTGAATCACAAACCAAAACTAAACTTGGATCGCAACATATAGAACCCGGCGGACAATCGATCAGGAACTACGTAACTGATATTGTAAAAAGAAACCTGGACAATTATTTGCATAAAAATCCAGAAACCGCTGAGGCCCTGTTGGCGAAAATCCTGCAAAATCAAAAAGAAAGGAAAGAAATAGCAGGGATCAAAAAACTGGCAAAAGAAAGTGTTAAAAAAGCCAGTCTTCACAATAAAAAACTTCGGGACTGCCGCATCCATTATAATTCGAACCACGAAAGCAGGCTCGATTCTACAATTTTTATCACCGAAGGAGACTCTGCCAGTGGATCCATTACAAAATCGAGAGACGTTAATACCCAGGCAGTTTTCAGTTTAAAAGGAAAACCACTGAATTGCTTTGGTTTGAGCAAAAAAATCGTTTACGAAAATGACGAATTTAATCTTCTTCAGTCGGCACTCGACATTGAAGAAGAATTGGAAAACCTCAGGTACAACAATGTAGTGATCGCCACCGATGCAGATGTTGATGGGATGCATATTCGATTATTACTTTTGACATTCTTCCTTCAGTTCTATCCCGATCTGATCAAATCAGGACATGTTTATATACTGCAAACCCCTTTGTTCAGGGTCAGAAACAAAAAAGAAACCATATACTGCTATTCGGATGAAGAACGGATCAGCGCCATTAAAAAACTCGGGCAGAATCCTGAAATAACCCGATTTAAAGGATTGGGAGAAATTTCGCCCGGTGAGTTTAAACACTTTATCGGACCTTCGATCCGGCTCGATCCCGTATTATTATCCAGAGATTCAAATATCCGTGATATTCTTTCATTTTATATGGGTAAAAACACCCCTGACCGCCAGAATTTTATTATTGAAAATTTAAGGATCGAGGCAGATCTCATCGAAGAGGGAAAAGTGGCATAAGCCAACTTTATGCAACTTCAATTTTCTTGAAAGCTTTGCCTAATTTTGCAATGATATCACTGGCAATCAATGCCGTGTACCCTGTTTTCTTGACTGCTAAATCTCCTGCAAGTCCGTGTACATATACACCAATCATGGCAGCATGAACACCCGAATAACCCTGAGCCATTAATCCCAAAATAATGCCTGTCAACACATCACCGCTTCCTGCGGTAGCCATACCCGGATTTCCAGTCGAATTAAAGAAACATTCCCCAAGCGGCGTCGCTATTTGCGTATGCGCACCTTTTAAAACTACAACCAATCCAAATTTTACTGCAAAATCTTTAGCAAGTGCTGCCCTTTCAAAATCATTCGATGCTCTTTCTGTTAAACGTTCAAACTCTTTAGGATGAGGCGTAATTACACTCCCCTTTGGCAAAAAAGAAAGCCAGGTTTTATGCTCGGCCAGAATATTGAGTGCATCCGCATCCAGTACCATTGGAAGTGGAGAATTTTGAATTAATAATTTTAAGGCATTACATGTTTGTTCCTGCATTCCGATCCCCGGCCCGACACCAATGGAAGTATAACCCTTTAAATCAGGAACATTGCTGAAATAATTTTCGAACCTGCCAAGATCCAGCATGGCTTCTGGTACTGTAGTTTGGAGTATTTCTCTTACTTGTAATGGCACATGGGCTGTGAGTAATCACACACCGGAACGCAAACAAGCCCTGGAAGCCAAAATTGATGCCCCCATCTTGCCAAGTCCTCCTGCAATAAGCAAAGCATGTCCATAATTTCCTTTATGCGAAAACTTTGTTCGTTTTTGATAAACTCCTGAACAGTCAGATTTTTCAAGCAAATAATTTTTTACGACAATATCATCAAGGAATTGATCACTTAATCCAATTGGTAAAATTTGCCACTTACCAACATAACGATCATTTTCAGGCAACATGAAAGCATACTTCGGAAGTTGAAATGAAAGGGTATAATCCGCCCGGATGATTTGGGCAGTCTTACTCTGCGAAGATTGGTCCGCAAACAGGCCCGATGGAATATCAATGGCAATTGTAATATTATTCAGTTGATTAATTGCGCCAATTACTTCTGCGGCAAAACCACCAACAGCTTTTGATAAACCAGACCCAAAAATGGCATCAATCACAACCGATTCTTTATCTATTTCAGGAAAATTTTCTATTGATTTAAGTTCGACACATTCTACTGATTTTTTTAGGAGCCGATCTCTGTTGATTATAAAATCTTTTGAATATTTATCGGTAAACGCAACAATTACCGGCATTACCTTAAAACCTGCTTCGTGCAAAAGTCTGGAAACTGCAAGCCCGTCACCACCATTGTTACCCGGTCCGCAAAAAACATAAAAGCCTGTTTGCTGGTCCAAATGTTTTTGTATCCAACGCACACATTGATTGGAGGCCCTTTCCATTAAATCAATGGATGGTATTGGTTCGTTTTCGATGGTGAAAGCATCTGCTTTTCGAATCTGTTCAACTGACAATATTTTTTTCATATGACAGGTTTTACACAAATTTACATAAAATAAAATGATTTTATTTTCAATGTTCACCTCCGATAAACTGCACATATACATATATTTTTATTTATGGTAGGTATAGAAATTTCTTTCCTTTATTTTTGCAAAAAAATTAGAGATGCCCAAACGAAAAAGAAGAATATTTCCTGTTTTAGAAAAAATTGAAATTATTGATGCCGGTTCAGAAGGCAAGTCTATTGCCCGTGTTGACAATCAGGTTGTTTTTGTCCCTTTTGTGGTTCCGGGTGATATTGTTGACATTCAAATTACAAAATCAAAAAGATCATTCAAGGAAGGCAAAGCCATACATTTTCAGAAATAGTCTGATGTACGGATGAATCCCCAAGGCGGTCATTTCGGAAAGGGGGATGGATGCAAATGGCAGAATATGACGGACAGCCAGCAATTGTTATACAAACAAAAACAAGTAAAAGACAATTTTGAAAGGATAGGCAAGATTGCGCTCCCCGAAATAAGCCCCATTCTTGGTGCACCTGATCCTTTTTATTACCGCAATAAACTCGAATATACATTCTCCGACAG
>CAYNTB010000372.1:0-2719 GCA_964399905.1 uncultured Bacteroidales bacterium
CTTATACTGTATTCCGGAGGTTCGATTTCTCCTTTTATGTGTGTGCAGAGTAAAACCTCAATATTCTCTGATTCAACGATTTCAGCAAGCTGTTTCAATTCAAGCTCATCATCGTCAACGATCATCACCGACCCGGGTAATTTATTAATTTTTTTAATTTGAGAAATTAAGAGGTCTTTACTTACAGGTTTATTAATGAAAGCGGTTGCTCCGAGTGCCAGTCCGGTTGCCTGGTCGTCGGATACTGAAACAATCACAACCGGAATATTTTTGGTAATATTATTTGCTTTCAACTTCTGCAACACTTCCCATCCATCCATATCTTCCATAAAAATATCAAGCGTGATGGCATAAGGTTGATAATTCTCAGCCAGTTTTAAGGCTTCTTTTCCTGAGTGGGTCGAAATTGTTTTATAACCTTCTTCTTTCAGGTGATCAGAAATAACTTTTACAGTTTTCGGATCATCATCCACTACCAGAATAAGTTTTTCGTCAGAATGAGTGCCAATATCGCTTGTATACGCAGTTTCTTCGAGTAAAATATCTTCTGACCACTTTAGAGGAACTGTAACTGTAAATACAGATCCTTTGCCTAAAACACTTTTGGCTTCAATGGTACCACCCAAAACATTCATCATTTTTTTGGCAATGGCCAAACCCAGGCCCGTTCCTTCGAATTTACGTGAACTGGTTCCATCAGCCTGTCTGAATTCATCAAAAATAAAGGGAAGCTCTTCTTCTGATATTCCAATGCCTGTATCGGCAATTTTAACAAACACATTTTTATCATCATTGCTTAGATTTACAGAAATAATGCCTTTTTCAGTAAATTTTACTGCATTTCCGGCAACATTAAGTAATACCTGGTAAAGTCTTCCTTCATCCGTTTCTATTTGAGGCACATGCTCAGGCAGGTTTATATTAAACTCCAATCCCTTGTCTTCGCACATCTGATAAAGATTTTCTTTGAGTGTTCTTAAAAGGGGTACGATTGAAATAAATTCGGGTTGAACATCGATTTTCCCGGCTTCAATTTTTGAAAGATCCAGAATATCGTTGATGAGTGTCAGTAACCTTTTTCCATTTCGCTCAACTATTTCCAGGTAATTATTTTCGTCGGCATCCAGTTTATCTTTTGCCTGCATAATAAGTACCCTCGAAAGTGCCATAATCGAATTTAAAGGGGTTCTGAGCTCATGGCTCATATTTGACAAAAATTCTGATTTCAATTTATTGGCAGCTTCCACCTGTTTACGTTGCTGTTCAAGTTCTATGTTTTGTTCCTGTAGTTCATCAGAGGTTTTTTGCAGCTCTTCGGTTTGATTCTGCAGTTCCTCCGATTGTTCCTGCAATTCTTCGGTCTGGGCCTCAAGCTGCTGGTTCATTCTTGAAAGGTGTTCAGCCAGAACCCTTGTCCTTTCACTGGCAATCAAATTAGAATAAGAAGTATTAATACTCGTCCATGACTGATGAAGAATATCTATTGAATTCTGTTTGAATTTATTAATATTGACCAAAGAAATAATTGCGAATACATTATTTTCGACCATGATGGGAATGGTGACTATTTCTTTTGGGATGGCCTCCCCTGCCACAGTCTTGAATCTAAAAACGGTGTTCTCATCAATATTACGCAAGTGCATAATCTTTTTGGCAGAAAGGACATTCCCAAATTCGCCCTGTGGATTAGATGCACTGAACGGGCTTAACATTTCTTCATTGGCGCCAATTGAGCTAAAATATTCATATTGATCAGTGACCTCGTTAAGAATATAAAAGGCCGCCATGTTGGCATTTGTGATTTTAAGAAGCCTTTTTAATAATGAATTTCCGAATCCCTGCATATCAGTTCTTCCGATCATTGTTTCTGAAATATCAACAACACCTTGCTGCACCATAATTTTAGATTCTGTAATTTCAGCCATGTGATTAAACTCCAAAGCTAAATTTCCCAGCTCGTTTTCTAAACCTATGATATTTCTGGCGGAGTAATCGCCTGACCCTATTTTACGGGCCACAGTATTCATATCACGAATTGGTTGAGATATAGATCTGCTTATTATGATCACAACAATAAGAATTACAATTCCGCAGAAAAAGAACAGTATGACAAAATGCATAACCATCGAACGAATGGGTGCATTTATTTCATACATATCCTGTTTGCAAACAAAACCCCAACCCGTTTGAGCGATATAGGTATATGCGGCTAATACTTTGATATTTCTATAATCATTTGACTTTATAATTCCTGTATTCCCTTTGGATGCATTCATTGCCGGTTCGGCTGATATTTTCAAGTTTAAGGTAGCATTTTCACGCCACCGAAGATCATTGAGTGCCAACCCGTCCGCATTTACGATCAGGGTTTCACCTGTTTCTCCTAAACCGACCGTATTCCTTAAAATTGCAAATAGCGAACTTTCAAGGTCGATTCTGCCAACCAGAACGCCCACGATGTGTTCGTTATGAGTCATGCAAAATACAGGAATTGAAAAGGTCATCTCATTTTTATTGGTCTCATGAGATCGGTAAATATCCTTGATATAAACATCGCCGGTTTCAATCGGTTTAGTGAAATAATCGTTATGGGATACATTTGATCCTTCAAACTCCTTTTTGGTGGATATTTCAACCAGGCCTGTACTGGCATCAATAAAAAATAATTCACTGTACAATTTATAATTAAGCATATTTCGCTTAAACAATTCCGTAGCCT
>CAYNTB010000372.1:2755-3139 GCA_964399905.1 uncultured Bacteroidales bacterium
ATCGCCCGCCATCACATGCAGATCCCCCACCCTTTCTTCCAGCCAGCGATTTACTTCCTGGACCTTTAAATCCCTGATAGCTGTTAACTTATCATAAGCCGCTTTTTCAATATTTTGCACCCGTTGAAAATAGGTTATAAAAAGTGCAACAATAATGGGTAAAAGCGAAAGCAATAGAAACCAATAGGTTAATTGCGATCGTATGCTTTTGAATTTGTATAGTTTCATTTTTTTATCTTTTTATTGGTTGAGTGGTTGAGTGAATTAAGTGAGTTGACTAGTTAAGTGGGTTTTGTGTCTTTTCATGGTTTTGATCGTTATTCTGATTATTTATTGATTAGTTGAGTGTGTTAAGTAGTTGAGTAAGTTAAGTAGATTATGTGT
>CAYNTB010000373.1:0-3128 GCA_964399905.1 uncultured Bacteroidales bacterium
CCTTGCGATCTTTAAAATATCTTCCTGTTGATAGGGTCGCCTTAATTGATCAATATATTCACGAGCATATTCGGGTACCCAAACATCATGGTAATGAATAGCGAGTTGTTGCGCAAGACTTGATTTTCCTGTTGACTCCGGGCCGGTTATTGCAATGCGTTTAAGCATTTTGCTGGGCTTCTTTGAACTTTTGTTTCCACTCAATATAACCCATAATGGCCAAAATCAGGAATATGGTAAATTGGAAAGACGTTAAAACAAGTCCTTTGTATGCGTATAGTGGAATGGAGATAGCATCTCCAATAATCCAATAAATCCAGTTTTCGATTTTCTTTTGGGCCATCAACCACATTCCGACAATAAAAATAGAGGTGGTTATAGAATCCCATACCGGAACATTACTGTCGGTGAAATTGGTCAGAACATAAATTAATGCCACTAAAAAAACAAGAAGCATGATGCCATTCGCAAGGTGTTCTTTTTTTGTGCAAAAGCTGATGGGTAAGATTTTTCTGGATGCATCTTTTCGTGTCCATGTATACCAGCCGTATATGCTCATGATAAAATATACAAAATTAATTCCCATGTCGGCATAAAGTTTTACCCCAACACAGATATAGACATAAATTACAACGCTGATGATACCTGTAGGGTAAACTTTAATGTCCGCTTTTTTGGCATACCAAACACTCAATAATCCGAAAAAAACAGCAATTATTTCCAAAATGCTGGTATCGAGTATATTTTGGTAAAAGAGTTCAAATAAAGTTCCGGATTCCATTAATTTGTATCGAGATTGGCGTTGATTATTTTTAAAATAAATACCGAATGGGGAATGTCAAACGATTGGTGTATTTCTTTTGTCAGGGCCTGCATAAGTTCAAAATATTCCCCGAATACCTGTGTGCTCATTCCATTGGTTTTGCACTTCAATGATTCATATTTATTGAGCCTGTCAATAAAATCCAGAATCGAAGGAATAAATTCATCTTTTAAAGGATAATAACTAATGTCTACTGAAATATTCATGATGTTAGCCGGTTTGTTAAAGTCTTATTATCTCATGTCCACAATTTCAAAGTCGGGATAATCGGCTTCGTTAAAGGTGAAAGCAAATTCATTGACGGGAATATTTGCTGTATACTTATTTATGACATAGGAGTAAGTGCTTCCGTTTTTATCATAAATTGAAAAGCTGTAAATACGGTCAAGGTTTTTCTCGATTGCAAGCTCAATTTTTGAGTAAGTTTTGCCTTCGAGGGGCGTGAGTTCAATCAGATCGACGGTTTTTCCGTCCACCTGATCTTCCTTCATATATTTTGATTTATAATTTTCGCCATAAGAATTCAAGAGGTTGGTGGGTGTAATTGCTTCCGAATTTTCTTCTACCTCATTGATCATTACTTCTTTGTCTTCCATTAACAATGTCCATAATGTTTCACCATCTGAAATTACAATCTGTTCGGCAATGTTCAGCCTGTATTTGTCGCCCATTACCAGCAACTTCCCCTTTTTGGTTTCATGGATGTCAGCTTCCACGTTATCCATGGAGTAAGCGAATTCAACTTCAATGGTTTTATGGGATTCGGTTTTTGCAATCACCCTGTCAAGGATTTCTGTTGCCATCTTATCTTTTTGTGCAAAGCATCCTGTTGTTAATAGTATCGAAATGAATATTGTGGTAATTTTTTTCATTAGTGTCATATAGATTTAGAATGATTTTCGTTTAAATCTTTTAAAAATTGTTCCAAAGCGAATTCGTTGGCGACTTTAACTTCACGTGCCTTGCTTCCTTCAAAAGGCCCGACGATCCCTGCCGCTTCCAACTGGTCGATGATTCGTCCTGCCCTGTTATATCCCAGCTTGAGTTTACGTTGCAATAAAGAAGTAGATCCTTGTTGCGTCTGAACAATAATTCTGGCAGCATCTTCGAACAATTCATCTCTTTCGTTTAAATCAATATCTGTGCCATTAATATCCTGTTCTTCGGCAAATTCGGGCAAATGAAATGCATTGGGATAAGCTCTTTGCGAACCAATAAAATCTGTTAATCGTTCAACCTCGGTGGTATCAACAAACGCACATTGCAACCTGATTAAGTCGCTACCCGTTGCAAGCAACATATCGCCCCTGCCAATTAACTGATCTGCTCCTCCCGTATCCAGAATGGTTCGGGAATCGATTTTTGAAATAACTCTAAAAGCTATTCGGGCCGGGAAGTTCGCTTTGATAGTTCCGGTAATAATATTAACAGAAGGCCGTTGGGTGGCAATAATCAGGTGGATCCCAATTGCTCGTGATAGTTGTGCCAGTCGAGTCAATGGGTTTTCAATTTCTTTACCGGCAGTCATAATCAAATCTGCAAATTCATCAACCACTAATATCAAGTATGGTAAAAAACGGTGACCGTGAACCGGGCTTAATTTGCGGGCAATGAATTTGGTATTGTATTCCTTGATATTTCTAACCTGGGCATCTTTTAGTAATTCATAACGGTTGTCCATTTCGATGGTAAGCGAATTCAGTGTTCTTACAACCAGTCGTGTGTCCGTAATAATGGCCTCTTCAGAATCGGGAAGTTTGGCCAAAAAATGCCGTTCAATTTTTGAAAAGAGCGAGAGCTCCACTTTTTTGGGGTCGACCAGGATGAACTTGATTTGCGATGGGTGCTTTTTGTAAAGCAATGATGCAAGAATGGCATTCAATCCTACAGATTTTCCCTGACCTGTGGCTCCTGCCATTAAGATGTGGGGCATTTTTGTCAGATCGACGATATAACTTTCGTTAGAAATTGTTTTCCCCAGTGCCAGCGGAAGTTCGAAGGTTGTGTTTCTGAATTTTTGGGAAGCCAGTAAAGACTTCATTGAAACAATTTCAGGGTTTTTATTCGGTACCTCTATTCCGATGGTTCCTTTGCCCGGAATTGGAGCAATAATCCGGATACCCATGGCCGACAAACTCAGCGCAATGTCGTCTTCAAGATTTTTGATTTTTGAAATCCTGACACCCGGGGCCGGTATTATTTCGTATAAAGTTACTGCCGGACCAATGGTGGCTTTAATTTTATCGATTTTGATGGAATAATGATTGAGGGTTTCAACAATACGGTTTTTGTTTTCCTCAAGCTC
>CAYNTB010000374.1:0-3127 GCA_964399905.1 uncultured Bacteroidales bacterium
ACTGCCACTTCTTATTGATTTTTTATAGATTCCAAAGATATGAATTGAAGTTAAAACGAAAAGAATTCAGATTTGGTGATATTTTACCGGCTCTGTTTCAGAGCGAATATAAATTTTTAACCAGGCGGCTTATTTTTTCTCCGTAAGCCATATCCTCCGCCCATTTTCCGGTCAGATCATCAACCGTAGTTGCCGAGCCCCTTTTGATGAACTGGAACCTTGTATCCACCAAATTAGCATTCAGCTTTTTATAATCGGCATAGGCTTTTAAATGCTGAATGTGGGCCCTGATCCCGATACGCACCGTTTGAAAACGATCACCCTTTTCTGTTGGCCCGGTGGCGCCTAATCCACAAAAATTATTTTGATCTTTATTTACCGAACCGTTAAATTTTAAAAATCCGGTTTCAAGGCACATTTGTGCGAAAGCAATATCGTGGTTAACACCTTCTATTTGTGATTCTTCGATGTAAATATCCGCCAAATCCAGGGCAGATTGTAAATTTATGGCCGGATTGTTTTTATTGATAAAATAAGCCAAAAAATGTGCGGAACGTAAACCGTTTGTCATGATTTTATCTGGTATTTGAGCATTTAATACAATTGCGCGCTCCACATCATCCTGAAAATATGGATTTAAATCATAAGTGTTTAGGCCATTCTTTTCTACCTGCACAAATAATGGCAAATCATGAACTACATTTTTCTCTGTAATCAATTCAATATTTTCTCCGGAATATGAAAATACAAGGCTTACCTGCTGAATGATCAGAACGATAATAAGCAAACCAGCTTTTTTAGGAATGATTTTTATGAATTTTCTCATAGCTATCGCAACAGATTACAAATATCATATCAAATTTATTCGAATAAGAATTTTAGCAAATTTGTTATTCACAAATCGATGTTAATACAAACATTCAGGCATTTTTTATACTTTTACATAACAGGAGCATTTTTAAAATTAAATGCTTTGAAATAAAGTATTTTCAACACATGTACACTTAAAAGCAAATACGGTCTTATTTTTTATCAATTCTCAATGAAATGAAACAATTCTTCAAATTTTTATTAGCCTCAATTCTCGGTTTTTTTATTTCTTCAATCATTATTTTCATTTTGCTGCTTGGACTGATCTCATCACTGCTTTCATTTGCAGAAGAAGAAGCGGTTACGGTAAAGGAAAATACGGTGCTGTCGATTAAATTAAACCAGCCGGTTTTTGAACGCACCTCAACAAACCCATTTATGGCAAGTAATTTATTTTCATTCGCACCTACAAGTGCTTTGGGTTTAAATGATATCTTAAAAAATTTGGAAAAAGCCAAAACTGACAACAACATTAAAGGGATTTATCTCGAACTTAGCTATATCCCGGCAGGCATTTCAACAATTGAAGAAATCAGAAATGCACTTCTTGATTTCAAAGAATCCGGTAAGTTTATTATTTGTTATGGTGAAATATTTTCACAATCTGCCTATTACCTGGCCACGGTTGCCGATGAAGTTTACTTTAACCCTGAAGGCGTAATGTTGTTTAAAGGTTTAAATGCCCAGGTAATGTTTTATAAGGGACTTTTTGATAAATTATCGGTTGAAGCTCAGATTATCAGGCATGGAAAATTTAAAAGTGCGGTTGAGCCTTATACAGAAGAGAAGATGAGTTCGGAAAGCAGGGAACAAACAAAAAAATATTTGGATGATGTTTGGAATTTGATGTTATCGGGTATCGCCGAAGAAAGAAATACCAGTGTCGATGAGCTGAACAAGCTGGCTGACAATTTAATGATCAGACATGCCAATGATGCTTTGAAATATGGCCTGGTTGACAAATTGTTGTATAAAGATGAGGTGCTGGATGAGCTTCGAAACAAATTATTTTTGACCGAAGATCAAAATATTGAATCGCTTTCATTGTATCGTTATAGTAAAAGTCCGGCCCCAAAGAAACCCTTGAGCCGAAATAAAATAGCAATTATTTATGCCAGCGGAACAATTTTAAATATGGAAGGCGACGACCAGGTTATTGGTGCTCAAAGAATTTCAAGAGCCATCAGGCAGGCAAGAAATGACAAATTTGTAAAAGCCATTGTGTTTCGGATTAATTCCGGCGGTGGTGATGTATTGGCATCAGAGATTATTCGAAGGGAAATCGAACTTGCTGCGAGCGAAAAACCGCTTGTTGCCTCCTTTGGCGATTTATCAGCTTCCGGAGGATACTGGGTTAGTTGTAAGGCCACCACCATCCTTGCCAACCGTTCCTGTTTAACCGGCTCAATCGGAGTTTTTGGAGTTTTTCCAAATATTCAGGGTTTGCTGAATGATAAGCTCGGCATTACCCTCGACAATGTAGGCACCAATGCAAACTCAGAATTTATCAGCGGAACCCGTCCATTCACTGCATTTGAAAGAGAGGTAGTTACATCCATGATTGAAAACACTTACGATACCTTCCTGGAACTTGTTGCCGAATCACGGGATTTAACTAAAACATTTGTCGACAGTATTGGTCAGGGCCGTATCTGGAGTGGAGAAGACGCCATTGAATTGGGACTGATCGACGAATTTGGCGGACTGACCAAAGCCATCGAAACTGCACAAAACCTTGCTGATATCGGCGATGATTTCCGCATTCAGGAACTACCCGTGCAGGAAGACTACCTGGATTACCTGATCAGACAATGTTCGGGTGGGGTCCAAACAAGTATTCTCGAAAAAGAACTTGGTGCAAACTACCAATTTTTTAATCAATTTAAAGCACTAAACAACAGCAAAGGAATTCAGGCAATTTTGCCTTTTGATATTCGGATTGAATAATCAAACCATTTTTTTGAATCCGGGAGATTGGATTAAAACTTGATCAGGGCATTTTTCATGACTCTCGTCGTCGCCGAGTTTGCCGGAATAGGTTTTAATTTCCGGCTTCGCAGATTTTTGCCTGCCTCCCGGGTTTCCCACCACCAGTTGGTAATCGCCACTGAAAATATCCTGTTCATTCAGTGACAGCGAGAGCTGTTCGAATTCGGGAAAATCCAGTACCAGGTTAACCGTTCCCTTTCCCTCTGCTTTCGCATGCCGGGCTATCTCTCCCATATTGATGTTGAACAAACTATACTTTCTGAAAACT
>CAYNTB010000375.1:0-3113 GCA_964399905.1 uncultured Bacteroidales bacterium
GAGATCAAACAAAATAACAGGGTTTCAGGTTCGTTTAACAGGTTGCAACGGGTTGCGTCAACCCGTTCAAGAACCTATTTTGGCCGAATGCCGACCCATTTGCACCTATTTCCATTTTTTTAAAATTCTGCAATACCATCAAGCGTTTTTCCGGTGTAACAATTCGCAGGTAATCTTTCATCCCCTCGATGTAGAGGATATCTACAAACCTAACTTTTTGCAGTTTATAATCAGACTTTACGAAAATAAAATCACTCTTTTTATCGCTATGTATTTCAGATTCGCGCAATGTATTTAACACGGTCGATTCTTTTTCGATGATAGCATACACCTTTTCAACAGCTTTTATAAAGCGTTCAAAACTGATTGGTTTTAGCAGATAATCGGAAACATCCAACTCATAACCTTTGATGGCGTATTGATCATAGGCCGTAGTAAGGATCACTTTTGGCCGATCTTTTAAAGCTTCAAGTAATTGAATGCCTGTAAAATCATCCATCTGTATATCCAAAAAAATCAAGTCTACCCGATTTTTTTTCAGAAAGTTTAATGAGTCTGCTCCATTGTCAAATGAAGCCATTAAATTCAAATACTGAACCTTATCAATGTAGTCTTTCAGCTTTTCTAAAGCCAGGGGTTCATCATCGACGGTTATACAATTAATTATCATGAATTTATGAGTTTTAGAATCACATGATACCTGTTATCATCCTGTTTTATAGTTAATTCATGTTTATCTTTATAGAGGAGTTCCAGCCGGCGTTTAATATTTTGCATCCCGATACCGCCTGTTTCATCTTTGGAAACAACTGCATCCTTGTTTACCGAATTAACCACCTCAAAAATAATCGAATTTTCATCAACATTTACATCAATTACGATTCCGGCTTCATTTTTTCTTTTACTTCCGTGTTTATAAGCATTTTCAACAAAGGGTACAAACAACATTGGCGGAATCATTTTTCCCGAAAGGTCGCCGTGTATATTTAATTTCGTATGACCCGCGTTTTTTAGTCTCAGTTGCTGAAGTGCGATAAAGCTTTTTATATACTCCAATTCTTTTTCGAGCAACACATAATCGGCATTTGAATCATCCAACATATATCTCATAATTTCCGATAGCTTGATAATTGAATTTGATGCTCTTTCCGGATTATGCGTAATCAGTGAATCTATATTGTTTAAGGTATTGAAAAGGAAATGGGGATTTATTTGAGACCTGAGCAAAGCCAACTCACTAATTAAAGATTGATTCAAAAGCTCTTTCTTTTCTTGCTGAGATGCATACCATTCTTTTAACAATTTTATTGATATCGCCGAAATAGTAACCGAATAGACAGATACAAGCAGTGATAAAATAATTTGTTGATTGAAAAAATTGAATACCGGCACTCTGTCGGGCGGCAGGCGCATAGGTAATTGAACATAAAAATACACCAAATACTCACAATATAAAATTGGGATTGTGATTAGAATAAAATACAAAAAGAACTTAAAATATTTTTGCTTTAACAAGAATTTGGGCAGCAAATAGTAAAGCGAAAAATAAGTTGCAATCATATCAAAGGGGATCGAGGCCAGATATCCAATCGCTCTTGATATATAAGCTTCATCAAATCTTCCACGGTAAAAAGTATGATAAATGAGGACGGCGATCCAAAATAAAACATGCCATCCGAACCGGCCCAACTTAATCGATAATATCCTGTTTTTCAAACCAAATGAATTAAATAAATGATACTTAAATATATTCGCAAAATAAATAAATTATCGCTATTTCGATTATAATATTTATAATTTTCGACTTTCAGATAGATTTAACTGATAAACTTATCTAATAATCCAATCTAAATTTTGGAAACAGGAAATAGCATGATTGCAAAATCGCAGAAAGATTTTAAGTCGTTTCAAGAGTCTTGCTCATCTTTTTTTACTATATTAGCCCCTCTAATTTTATGTTATGATAACTTTCAGTATTGAGAAGGGTCGGTTTTACCAAAAAGATGAGTTACTTAACCTGGGTTTTACTGAAAGTAAAATTCAATCGCCTAATTATATCGTATTTAAAAAAGCCGATAAATATTATCTATTCAAAGAATGCACCAACAAAGGACTATTACTCGATTATGTTGGTTATTAATTTTTATCTTTCCTGATTATTTTTACTGGCAGCCTTCTCCCATAAACCGGCTTATCTTATTAAATATTTTCGAATAAATATCGGAGTAAATAACTTGCAGGCTTTCTGAAATGTTTTTTTCAAAAGCTTCTGTTTCTTCAACATTTATGGTTATAATCAAAATATCGTTGGTGATCGGAATCTCTAAAACCTGTGCCATTTCAATCAATTGATGAATGCCTAAATCATGAAAATTGAACAGATGCAATGAGTTTTTAAACTGATCAAGCTTAAGAAACCTAAGCTCTCCGATATCAGTATTTTTATCCTGAGTCGCATCAATTAACACAATTTTTTTAAATCCAACAAGAAGCTCCAGTGTTTCAAGGCTGATCAAATTGGCATCCAAAAACTGCACCTCTTGATGATTTAAATCATTTTTAAGCTGATTTACCAACTTAATCGCAATTCCATCATCGGTCAGGATTTCTGATCCAAAACCCATAATGAGCGTATTCGGCTGTTTCTGATTCTGTTTATTCAACAATACTTAGGGCCTGCTAATAGATTTAATAATACGACCATCCAAATTTCTAAAATTCAATACCAGCGGCATTTGTCCCGGTTGATAATGGGTGGCACATGAAAAACAAGGGTCATAAGCTCTGAAAGCCATTTCGACCATATTCAACATTCCTTCAGTTAGCTCGTTTCCATTTTTAATAATTCCCTGTGCAGCCTTTTTCAACGACATACATATAGCTGCATTATTATTGGTTGTTCCCACGATGATATTGGCTTTCTGAACGATTGCATTTTTATCCGTCCAGTAGTGATGTGTAAGTGTTCCTCTTTGTGCTTCAACAATTCCAACACCTTCACCGACAAACAATCCGGGATCCGGTTTAACTTTCAATTGATTCCCAACGATTTCCGGATCATCGGCCAGCTCCAGACAATGCTCAGCGGCGTACAATAATTCGACGAGGCGTGC
>CAYNTB010000376.1:0-3110 GCA_964399905.1 uncultured Bacteroidales bacterium
GATCAGCCGGGAAATAAGTTTCATCGTCTTTATTTGAAAATATTGTTGAGAAATCAGCTGCCATCCGGAGCTGCAATATTTCGTTTGAGTTAAACAACTCTGATTCTGATATTTCAACCTGGGCATGCACTATAGTGCCACAAAATATCAAGAGCATAAGCATGCCCAGCTTTACTTTCATCTGGCTTTTTACAACATCAAGGTGCAACATCAATAAATTCATATTTCTTCTTTTTAGCAGTGATCGTCATTTTATAAAAATACAAATAACAAAATAAATACCGGCAATCTGTAATTTTTTAAACTTATCTGCGTATAACATTGAGTAAAAGTAAATTCATAATTATTACCTTCGTATTAAAATTTGGTATAAATGAAAAAAATAGATTCATTGATTATCTCAAAAGCAGAAAAATTTATTGAAAATCTGCTCAGGATTAATTTGCCAGAAAATTTTTATTATCACGATTTTAAACATGCGATGGCTGTTAAATCTTATGCTGAAATCATTGCTAAGGATGCTAAGCTGAATGAAGAAGAAATCAATTTAATTAGGATGGCAGCACTTTTTCATGATACCGGGTTCATCGAATCAGTAAGTGATCATGTTGAACGAAGCATTGAAATTGCAAAGAAATTCCTGAATGAAAACCAAATCGATCAAGAAAGCACAGATCAAATATGCACGATTATCCTGGCTACAAAGATGCCTCAAAATCCCACTGATAAATTATCAGAAATACTTTGTGATGCCGACCTGATGTATATTGCTGAAGATAATTGCCATGAACATATGGAATCGATGTACGAAGAAACAATGGCAAATGACAGTGCTTATAGCAACCGAACCCTATTCGATCTGGAAACACTTCGGTTCTTTTCAAATCACAGATTTTTTACAGATTATGGAAAAAAAGTGCTTCAACCTAAAAAAGAAGCGGCTGAAAATTTAATTTTAGAACGATTAAAGCGACGCGAATCAAGGAAGAGCAAAAAAGGTTCAATCGTTAATGGAGAAAGAAAGATTGCGAACTATTCCCGTGGAGTCGAAACCTTGTTTCGGCTTACGGCCAGAAATCAAATTAATTTAAATTCAATTGCCGATAATAAATCCAACATCCTAATTTCTGTTAATGCCATTGTAATTTCAATAATCATCACCATGCTGGTTGGTAATTTCAGCAATCTTCAACACAATATATATCCGGTCATTATTTTACTTATTGTTTGTTTGGCCACAATTATACTTGCCATTTTATCAACCCGGCCCAATGTTAAATGGGGCAACTTTACCAGAGAAGACCTGGAGCAAAAAAAAGTGGATCTGATCTTTTTTGGCAATTTCATAAATATGGATTATGAAGAATACCTGGATGCCGTAATGGCCATGATGGAAAATGATGAGGATCTTTATTCAACCATGATTAAGAACCAATATTCACTTGGTAAGATACTGGCCAAGAAATTCAAATTGGTTAAAATTGCTTACAATGTATTTATGATTGGGATCAGCATTACGGTTATAGTTTTCGTGATCAGCATTTTAAGCTTTTAATCAAATTATTCGCCGCACGGCTTTCTTATAAGCCATTCACTTCCAACTAACATTGCTTGTTTTTAATTAAAGCGCAAAATAGAAATAGGGAAATATTTGACCTAATCATCATTGAGGATAGAAAATCAAAACTAATTTGGTTTTCGCTGACGGTTTATTTGCAAATTTCAAATCTAAATCAGATCAAACAATGAATAGAACCAGCCATTTATTTTTGCTCCTAAGCATGTTTATTTCCATTTCGTGTTTTTCACAATACAATCTGAAAGAAATTAATATAGGTTCACAACAACCAAAACTATTAAAAATGCCTTATACGAATTCCAATGGAGAACAAGGCATTACGACTTTCGAATATGATAAAAATGGCAAACTCATCAAGTCAAACTGGAAATTATTAAACAACAGTAGAAGCTCAAATAATTATTACACTTATGATGAACGTGATCATATTATTAAAAAGTACCGTGAATTTTCGGATGGTCAGACCTCATCCGAAGATTTTGTTTATGATGAGAAAAACCGCTTGATCTCAGAAGACTTCAGAAGGTCGGATGGATTTACATATAGTTTAGAATACCAATATAATGAACAAGATCAGGCCATCATAGTAAAAGTTAGCAACTACCATGGTTGGCTTACAGGCGAAATTCATTATTCCTATGATAAGGAGGGGCGCATCGAAAAAGGTTTGATTTTTAGAAATGGTGATGAAATTGGATTTGTAAATTTTAAATATAACAGCCAAAACATGCTTATTGAGGAATACTGGGAATTTTCAGGTTCTTATAACCAAAGCTTTAGATTTGAATATGCTGAAAAAGCTTCAACCGCTTATACCTCATCCAATGTTTTTATTACCAACACCGGGCATTATAAAATTGTAAGTGAATATTATACATTTAACAATGAAACTGGTGGCCCTTCAATTTATCATTATGGACCGGACGGGAAACTTGAGAAGAAGATATTTAAGGTAAATGATCAGGTAAAATCTTCCACAACATATTTTTACGATAAAGATGGTTTACTCACACATTCTATCCGCAAACTTAATGATGGGCAGGAGAATACTTTTCGATACACTTACAATGAGAACAGACAATTAACAGATCGCATAAATTACCTTAATGACAGTATTATTGGCGAAGAACACTATACCTACAAAAATGGACAACTGGCGGAAGGATTGTATAAGAATTTTGATTACTGGTTAAATGGTAATCTGATCTTTCAGCATGATGCAAACGGGAATTTAAGTAAAGGGTTTTTTAAAGGCAGCGACGGATATGATGCCGATATTTTTTTCACCCATGATAACAATGCTAATATCACCAAAATACATTGGGTGTTCACATTTGGCAAAACCCAAACCTATAACTTTGGTTATGAGAGCTTATTCTCCAACTAAAGCTTAATTTAAGCCCTGAAAAAGCTAATAGCAATCGATATTCTGAACAACATCAATTATTCCGATTCCTCACTGCCATAAATATCCTTGATCAGATGAGCGTAAGTGGCTTTTACTTTTTTTCGTTTTAATTTTAAGGTTTGC
>CAYNTB010000377.1:0-3104 GCA_964399905.1 uncultured Bacteroidales bacterium
ATAATCGTATTTACCCAGAGCTTTCTTTGACATGGTATTTTCTTCCAGATTCTCCAGTCCATAACCTGCCTGTTTGCTTAAAATACTGATTACACCATTTTTCCCTCTTAACCCAAAAATTCCGGCGTCAGCACCTTTCAGTACTTCAACTTTATCCAGTTCTTCGACCGGGAAATCCATAATCCGATCTCTTTCTACAGGCATTCCATCCAGCAACCATAAAGGTTCTGAACCCTGGGTGAGGCTTCCGGGCCCGCGAATTTGAATAATGATATTTGGTTCCCGGCCCAATATTTCCAAACCTGCAAATCTTCCACGCAGGAATTCTATAATATTAGGATAGCCCAATTCATAACCGGTCATTTTGTAAACGTCACTCTTTTTGGGTTCCTTATATATCCTGATATGTTCGTCTTCGGGTTCGGCAACAATTCTGGTGGCCACTTTTTCAAATTCATCCAATACAACCGTGTCGTTTAATCCATAGCGCGTTTTAAGCATTTTTTTATAAAACGCATCTTCCCGAATATCATCGATAATGGCCTGGCTGAGTGATGTTTCGTAAGAAGGGGACACTTTTACTTCCGGTGGCGGGTCGATCAGGGAATCGGTATAAAGCCGAAGCCGCTCAATTATACTGAATTCGTTTTCAACAGGATGGGATAGTTCGAAATCATTTTCATCAGCATATTTCCATTTAAAATCCCGCCAACCCTGGGTCATCAGCAAGAGATCCAATGCTTCAAAACGGTTTTCATTGTCGGGATCAAAATAATAACCGGCCTGTTCGATGTAGCCATTCACTTCTGATTCAATTAAAAAATAAGAAGCAATGTTTGAAGGAAAAGGGTCGCCCAGCATATTTGCAGCCTGATTATAGGCTGAAAGTGAAATATTTGCGTTTGTTTCTTCATCATCAACACCTGTGATTTCCAAATCAAGCTCAACTTTTGATCGTGTTGCATAGTTTTGGCTGTCGGTTTTTATACTGATTTTAGCATCCTGAAATTTGGGCAAATAAACAAGGCGTTCACTGTATGGTATGTCATTATGATCGATCAGCGTTAATTTGGCAATTCCGATTGGAAACTCATAGGTTGGAAGAATAAGGGTATCGGACAGTTTTTTTATTTTGACCGAAGTTGTGCTAAAGAGTTTATTGCAGCTGTTCTTAATAAAAAATTCCCTGTTTTCAAACCTTTTAAATGATTCCTGATTTGTTTTGATAATCACAATAATTTGATCTTCAAACGCATAAAGTACATTCAGGCAAATACCATCATCCATAGCCGACACCAGGGGGATGCTAAAAATATACCCATCCGAAGTTGTGCCATTGGCTATATATGATTCTCCGCTTTTTGGAATAAAGCTGAATTTACCCATTCCAAGGTGTGAACTCACGAATTCAGTTAGCGTTTCATTTGAAGAGTTTACAATCTTGCCTGAAATATCCACACCCTTGCCGAGGGGATCAATGGCTTTAAAAGCAATATTACATTCAACCTCATTAATGAGACTTCCACCTTCCGGAAAAAATTGCAAATCGATTCCGGCTTTATAATAATTTATCTCCGTACGTTTTTCTTTATCAGTGATGCTTGTATTTACGATCTGGATGGGTTTATAATAAATGGTTTCTTCAAAATTGCGCATCCAGTTGGTGTATGCACGCAAGAAATAAGTTCCGGTATTCAATGCTTCATCCAAATGAAAATCACCGTTGCCCCTTCCTTCAAAAATGTGAATGTTTTGCCGGTGAATCACCTCTTTTTCCGGGGAGATCAACTCTACATACAAATTGTTGCTATGAGCCGTAAAGCAGTTGTTTTCAGCACTTACAAGATAGGCTTTGTACCAGATATCTTCTCCGGTTGCATAATAATTTCTATCGGTGTGGAGGTATACTTTTTCCAGGAGGAGGCTGCTGTCTCCGGCATAGTTCTCCAGCCCGATCGAATTTGTTTGCGACTCCTGGCTTTTCGTGGATGTGCTAAAAAGGACGATCAGAATAAGGATTAGTTTTTGCTTCATAACTTAATTTCAAAATGCAGATAAAACCTTCTATTGAACCTGAAATAAATTCGCAGTTAATTTGCGCCTTTACATTTTCTTAAGTTCATTAATGAGTTTTTGATTTATTATGATAACCGGCTGCTTTGCGGTTATATTCTTTTCAGGATTGATCCAATCAGAGAAGTAGCCACCAAATATGTCAGAGAGTTGTTGAATGTCATTCAAATATCTTTCTGTCAATAGCTGATGAAGTTCATCAGGGATTTCCATTTTCAGTGAGCTGTTATCACGAGATCGGAGGTTTAACTTTTCAGGCTTTGTATTTGTAATGTTGCCCCCGATAAAACTGACGATCTGTGTTAGTAATTGTTTGGGTTGTTGAATAATTGCATCGTAAAACACAATCATAAGCTGCTTCTCTTCATAAACTTTTGCATATTTACGCAGGGTTTCCAGATAATTATTCCGCAAATTCATTTTATCGCTATTGAAAAAGGATTTGGCATCTTCAATATCAATTTGATGGAACTTTTTATGCCGTCTGGCATATTTGTATTGTGACCAGGCACGGTCGATGGGGTTCCGCAATAGGTATATAATTTTTGCATCCGGAGCCATGATTTTCATCCTCTGGATATCTGCTGTTTTCAGCAGTGCATAACCCGGAGTGATGTCCCCGCAAATTCCTGATCGGTTTTTAAAAAGCGACAGATACCATTCATCATTATATGCAGAATTAAAGTAATAGTATTTCAACTTAAAGATCAGACCTTTTCCACTTTTTATTGAAGCAAGAATATCACCCGTCGAATATTTTCTCCAATAGGGATCCTGAATTTTTTTTATGAACCGGTTATTTTTTATCAGGCTCCGGGTCGGGTATTGATCAGATTTATCAAAATAATGAATTTCCTTCACCGGAAGCATGTTGAAATCATTTAATTCAGAAAGCCTTTTAAATAGCCAGGTAGTTCCTGCTTTCTGTGCACCGATGCAAATAAAATTTAGCGACATGAATAGATTTAAGATTGGGTGAAACAGTTTTACTTTGCCATTCATCATTTATTTCTTCCTCAAAATTAACTGGA
>CAYNTB010000378.1:0-3101 GCA_964399905.1 uncultured Bacteroidales bacterium
CTGAGGGTTGACATCCAATTGGCAATCCCAAAGCCGGCCAGTCCGTATACGTTCAAAGTTCTGTCGGGTCTTGGTCCCAGAATTGCGTTGCTAAAATTTATGGTTGTATTTAAATTGAATTCAACCAGGCTTGCATCAAATTTAAGATTTGCGGCATCTCCATTTTCCCAGTTTAGTAAGGTGCCATGTATATTCCCGCCAAGGAATTGGAGGCCTGCACTGAATATGGGTGAGAAGTGTTTGCGTGCACTCAATCCGAAACCCAATTTCCAGTCTTCCTGAAAAGGGGATTTTGAATGGATATCACCAAAAAACAAGGTTGGACCCGCATGCAAACTAATACTCAGGTTGTCAAAGAATCTGTTACTGTTTTCTTCAAAATATTGTGCTCTTGCATAAGTAGCGTGAAACCAAAAGATGATTGATAATCCGCTTATCAGTATAGTTTTAAAGAACCTTTTTTCCATAGCAATTATTTACAATATTTCCCAAGATTTTCAAGAGCGGCACCAAATCCCAGCTCAAATGATTTTTCCCAGTCGGAACAAGCTCCTATCAAATCGTTGATATAAAATCGGGCGATTCCCCGATTGTAATAATTTTTAACCCAGTTTGAATAATGCATTACATTTGTAGGCTGTAGGTCAATGGCTTTGTCAAAATCTTCAATTGCTCCGCCAAAATCTCCAAGTTTGGTTTTTGCAATTCCACGATAAGAATAAATCATAGAAAAAGATGTGTCTGAGTCCAGATCAATGGCTTTGTCAAAATCTTCGATGGCACCGTCGTAATTACCTGCCTGATATTTTAGTACACCCCAGGTATAATGGCCATTGAAATCGGTGGGTTGTGTTGTTTCAGTTGGAATGTTGTAAACTTCTGCATCGCGCACAAATTGTTTGAATTGATAAAACTTGGCTTCATAATAGGATGCGTCAAAAAGTTTAGGGCTACTGTTGGGATCCAGGTACCAGGCAAACAATGATTGTTTCGAAAAGGATCTGATTAGTTTAAAATGTACAACTTCCCGGCCTTTTTCCTGAATGGGTTTTACCGCAATAATCAGGTTTGCAGAATTAAAGTTAGTTTGGTTTTGGGTGGCTTGTATTTTGGCAACGATTTTATTATCGAGTATTTCAGGATCGAATTCTTTAATTCTGTCGGCGCAAAAAACCCCCATATCTACCGCATAAGGTTTATTAAAAGGAATTTCCCGGGGAAGCACTTTGATTAGGTTTTCAGCCTTAAAAACAAAAAATTCAACAGACTCGAAAGATCGCCATCCTTCCTGGAGGATCGGGAATTCGTAATCTCCGTCTTCGTAGATCAGGATGAGAACATTATATTGTTTCCCATCAATAAGTACTTTTTTTAACTGTAACTGTTTAATATTTTCGAGACCCAATTTTTCGAAAGGTGTCGGTCGTTTGTTCGTTTTGAAATCTGAATTCGGAATCCTGTTTTTTGCACTTGCCCATTTGCCATTGTCTTGCAACGACCAGCCGGTCACATTATCGAGCGTTGACAGGATGTCGCTGATAACCGAATAATTAATTTCAGTACCCGCAGCAGGTTGCGATTTAAGTGAAATAAAAGGAAATATGATAATAAGAAAAATGAATAGCGTTTTCTTCATTTGAATCGTATTTGTCGTTTATTGAGATTCCAATAAATTAGGGTACATTTACCTTTAAGCAAAGTAAATTTATAAAAAAAAACCCCTAAACCTAAATCTTTATTGCAAATTAATAAAAATTTTATCAACATAAGTAATTAAGTGTCTGAATTCTATTCGAAAAATAAAATTCAGAAAAGTTGTAAAACTTTGATTATAAGAATGATATTAAAGCCTTGAATGCATCATTAATTCCATCGGGATTTGTACCGCCGGCAGTGGCAAAATGGGCCTGTCCGCCCCCGCCACCGTTTATATGCTTTGAAATATTACGGATCAGTTTAGCTGCATCCAATCCTTTTTCCTTGACAAGTTCCTCTGAAATCATCAAACTCAGGTTTGCTTTAGCCTGATTTTCACTGGCAAGCAGCAACACCATATTGTTCATCGATTTATCTATAGAAAATGCTAAATCCCTGATTGCTCCCATATCCAGATCAACTTTTTGTGCAATAAAATTGATACCGGAAATTTCGCGGGAACTATTCATCAGTTCTTCTTTTAGTAATTTGATTTTTTCCTGGATTAAGCTGTTGATTTGTTTTGAATACAACTGATTTTGTTCTATTAGTTTCTCTACAGCTTTTTCAAGGTCTTTGGGATGTTTTAATAAATCACTGATGTGTTGAAGGGTTTTTTCTTTTTCACGATAGTAGGCTTCTGCTTCATTTGCCGTGATAGCTTCGATGCGTCTGATACCAGCGGCGATGGCTCCCTCTGACATAATTTTAAACAACCTGATTTGTCCGGTTTCACTCACATGCGTTCCGCCGCAAAGTTCTGTCGAGAAATTTTTATCAAAACGGATTACCCGAACCTCATCGCCGTATTTTTCGCCAAAAAGGGCCATGGCACCCATCTCTTTTGCCTCGTCGATTGCTACATTTTCAAATATTTCAATATGAATATTTTCTCTGATCTTTTCGTTAACAATTTGTTCCACTTCTGAAATCTGATCATCGCTTAATTTTGAATAATGGGCGAAATCGAATCGCAGCCGCTTCGGATCAACCAATGAACCTTTTTGTTCAACATGCGAACCCAGAACCTGCCGCAATGCAGCATGCATTAAATGAGTAGCAGTGTGATTATTGGCAGTGAGCCTTCTTTCCGATTGATTTACTTTTGTAGTGATTGTTGATTTTTTTGGTTCAATAAATGTAGAAGTGAGGTGTATGGTCAGGTTATTATCTTTTTTAGTGTCGAAGACTTCAATAATTTTACCGTCAATTTCAAAATTTCCTTTGTCGCCAACCTGTCCGCCCGATTCTGCATAAAAAGGTGTTTGATCCAGAACTACTTCAAAATATTCCTTATTCTTGGCTTTAACTTTTCTGTACTTAATGATTTTTGATTCGGAGCTGAGTTGGGAATATCCAACAAATTTTGTTTCTTCCTTACTCGTGTTCAGAATAATCCAGTCGTC
>CAYNTB010000379.1:0-3095 GCA_964399905.1 uncultured Bacteroidales bacterium
TCTTTTTTCGCCATCATACAAAACGAGCTTAATCATCTAAGATTTTTATCACTTGTATATTAAACCCTTCTTTTTCGCATTCAGGGCAATACTTTAGTTTCTTCAATGAAATATATCCGCAACGGTAACATTTAAACCTTTCTTTTTCTTTTGTTTTTGTTTTTAAAATAAATTTCATGGCTAAATCCCGTATTTATTATAGAGTTCCTTGCGTACAGGGCAATTGCAGATATAATCATCAGCATAACACATCCGGTATTCGCAAAAAGCCGCATTACATTTGATAAAATGAACTTCTTTAAATATGGTACTGATAACTTTACAGCGGCCGTAATTCTTTTTTTTCAGGCATAAAAAATTGCTTTTGCAACCGCTTGTTTTTTTTATGATTTCGTCATCAATCTGGTACATGCCATTTTGAAATTTAGGAAAGATAAAATGATTGCTTTCCGGTGCAACAAAATAGCCGGAGCAGATTTTTTTCGATCTTTTCAAAGAAATATACCTTGTCGTTATGTTCAAACACCAGGTAATCCATTTTGTGGTTATTAATGGGTGTCAGTCCCAATATTAGAAGATCATTTTCACTGTAAAATGAATTAATTTTCAGTTGCAAATCGATTTGCTTACAAGGTTTAATATGATCTCTAAAGCTGTTCAACTTGTTTTGTTTTAAGTGTCGTTTAAATATTGGTAAAATTGTCAATGCAATTTCTCCATTTTTTACTATACTTCAAGCTTAATTCGCCGAAATTGTCCCGAAGCGGGTTTTTAAATGATTATGTAAGTTTATGAGTGTATGAAATGATTTTTTGTATTTTTTTTTAAACATGATTTTTGCTTTCTCAAGATTATAAAAGCATTACCCGAAATTTGAATTAAAAAGTATAAAAACCGGGATAAAAGGTATGAACAGCTAATATAAATATTGGTTTATAATAAAATTTTCACGAAATTGCTGTACCTAATTTCTAATTAATGCTGCCACGACTAAAAAGATTGCTTTTCAAATCTTATTTCATAGCCCTTGTTATATCCATAATCATCATATTATTACTACCTGATATATTTTCGAAATATGAAATACGATTACAGGAACAAAGAAAAATTTTGCACAAGGATGGAAGGGTCTATTATTCCGATTTGGATGATGATGGTAGTAGTGAACAGATAATATCATATTACTATGAGGGCAAACATGCCTTACAAATATTCAATCCTGACGGAGGGATAATAGATCAATGGAATTTTGATGGCATCATTCCTGACCTCAAAGGATTGAGAATGATAACGGCTGCCTACGATGAGGATCATTCACAGGAAGTATATGTGTTTTACCAAATTGTGGATACCGTTTTTATAGATTGTTTCGAACCTTTTGATACGATTAGCCCGATGAGTTTAAATCGCAAAAAAATTTATGAACTCGATCATACATTTGCTGAACCCGATTGCATTTTAAGAGAAGCTTATTGTAAGGATATTGACGGGGATCAGAAGGGTGAGATTATTCTACAGATTGTTGCTGGAAGAGCCAGATTCCCAAGGGGAATCTATGTTTATGATATAGACGATGATTCGGTTTTCCGTTCGCCGGTTTTTGGGATTAATATGAATAATTTGAAAATCGTGGATCTGGATCAGGATGGTAAATATGAAATTATCGGCGATAATACAGCCGGAGGAAATATTCATGATTCACTTGGAGTTCCTTATTCAGATTACAGTGCCTGGCCCATGGGCTTCGACCATCATCTTCAATTATTGTTCGAACCGGTTGAATATCCTGGTTTTCGAAGCTCGATTCAGATGGAATCTTTTCATGATACCTCTATTATCGTTTATTACCACCATGAGGGCCCGCTGCCAAATTATCCGGAATTAATGCTAGTTAATAAGCACGGAAAAGTGCTCAAAAAGAGAAAACTGCCAGAGGATGATAAAGGCTTACAAAATTTGTATGTTTATAAAAATGAGAAAAATTATACCATCTGGATATCTAAAAAAAACAGTGGCCAATTAGTGGCTTATGATGAAGATTTTAATTACCTGAAAACACTGGATCTTGAGCTAATGCTTGCTGAAGTCAAGGATTTTGATATTGACGGAGATTCGGAACCGGAGCAAATTTTAAGTTCATATTCAGAATATTTAATTATTGCCAAGGATAATTTTCGATATTTTGCCAAGTATAAATTTGAAAAGAGAATTCAGGATGTAAGTTATCAGTTAATTCACAGGGCTGACCTGCCCAATTTATTATCCATGCAAATGAGTGAAAATGAGTATTTGTTCGTATTCAGAAAGAATCCATTATTTCATTTTCAATTCTTGATATATCTGGGAATTTATGCCGGGATCTGGCTTTTTATATTGTTCATTCAAAAATTACAATTAATTCAGATTGAAAAGAAGAACCGGATCAGAAATGAAATTGTTAATCTACAGTTAAAAACCATTAAAAATCAAATTAACCCACATTTTGCCTTCAATGTGTTCAATACCATTGCTTCCATCATCAAAAAGGAAAGTTCAGGAGCCTATGAACCTTTTATGCAATTTACCAGCTTGATGAGGCATAATCTCGAATCGTCGGATAAAATTACACGAAGCATCCGTGAGGAATTGGAATATTTAAAAAATTACCTGGAACTGGAGAAACTGCGGTTCAATGAAGAATTTGATTATTCGATTGAAGTAGATGAAGAGGTGGATCAGGAAACCAAGGTTCCGAAAATGTTGTTGCAAACTTATGTTGAGAATGCAGTAAAACACGGACTCAGGCATCTGGAATCGAAAGGCAGGCTGGAGATCAGCATTCGGAAAACAAAGCGATATTACGAATTTGAAGTTTTGGATAACGGGATTGGAAGAGAAAAAGCTAAGGATGTTTCAAAGGGTTCAACAGGTTTTGGCCTGCAAATCATGAAAAATTATTTTAAACTATTTAACGAATACAACAGAATCAAGATCAGACAGGAAATTATCGATCTGTATGATATACAGCACAATGCTATCGGAACCAGGGTGATTATTAAAATCCCGGTAAAATTCAACTATAATCTGAATAAAGATGCATAACAACAAACTAAAAG
>CAYNTB010000380.1:0-3093 GCA_964399905.1 uncultured Bacteroidales bacterium
GCCAGGTCGTCATCCAATCAGGGCCCATCGCTTTTTTCCATAACAATTCACCCTCCATGCTAAATGCAAAGAGTGACGTTATGCTATCCTTGACATTCGTCCCTAAATAGAAAACTTTATTGCCCCCGAAAGCGGCTGAAGAGTGTCCCCTGCCAAGGCTATCATATTGCCATAAAAGCTCCGGTCCTTCCGCTGGCCATTCATCCAACAGATTTTTTTCGTTAAATATTCCATCCCTGTTCGGGCCCCGCCATTGCAAATCGCCAGAAGATTTGCTTTTACTGTTTGTACAACCAGCTAATAATAAAACAGATAGGCTGATAATTAAAGTTAGTTTAAGTTTCATAGGTTTATAATTAATGTTTTTTAATATCATAAGCCATCAGGTCGTTCACATAACGGATATACAATACACCATTATGAATTACCGGATGGGCAATTTGCAGTTCGCTGCGTTTAGGTATTCTGAAAGATCCTTTATCAATAAATTCGTTTGCAGTTGGTTTAATTAAACCTACCACCCCATCATAGCCATAAAAATAAATATGATTATCTGCATAAATGGTGGTGCCCGGTGCAAATTTTCTCAACTCAAATTTCACTTCTCCCGTTTCCCAATCCATACAAATCAATTTCTTCTTGGATTCAGCCGAGCCATAAATACAATCACCAATTACAACTGAGAAGCCCTGTGTTTCATCCAGAATTCCATTTTTCCAGACTTGTTCCACACTTTTACCATCATCTGCTATTTTCAGCATGAATGCTCCAATTTCGAAGCCATCCATAATGAATAAATAACCGTCTCGATAATAAGGCGAATTGGCATGCGCACCACTCTTAATACCTTCAAGTGGGTGTGTCCATGCTAATTCTCCTGTATTTGCATTGATCGAAAGCAGCGTTTTATCAGTCATTGTTATGAAATATTTTTCATTCCCAATAGAAATGATCCTGGGATTAGCATAAGCACTTTTTTCGCCCATGCCTCTGCATGTCCAGATTAATTCTCCTGTAAAACGATTCAGGGCTATCACATTATGCTCAATTCCACCGGGCGTTACAAAAAGCTTCTCGTCATCCACAAGCAAACTTTCTGATAAGCCATATTGGGTCGGCTGCGCACCATAGTCCGAGAAAAGATCAATTTTCCAGATCAAATCTCCATTCTGAGACTTCAAACAATATAACTCACCCAAGCCACTCAGGATATAAACCTGATCTCCAACAATTACCGGTGAAGATCTTACGCCCGGATACATTTTCATCCACTCGGGTCCATATGCTTTTTTCCAAAGCAATTGACCATTTAAATCCAGATTAAACAGATAACTTACACTGTCGATGGTGCCATTGATGAATAATTTATCATCAACAAAAACGGGAGATGAAAAGCCCAAACCCAATTCAGAAAATTTCCATCGCAGAGCCGGGCCTTCTTCCGGCCATTCTTCCAGTAAATCCTTATCAGGATAGATTCCATCACGGTTGGGACCACGCCATTCTGACTGATCCTGAATGTTTTGATCTTCTTGTGATGAGCAAGCAGCGAGAGCAATAACCATAAAAAGCACTGCCCAGATTCTTAAGATATTATTTTTCATCTGTTTATTTTTTGTTTTTTAGTTGTCAGATGGAATTCGCATGATGGGAGAATAATCATTTTGATTGGTGTTCCTCTATATCATGCTCATTTCATAATCATTTATTATTTTGCAACGTCATAGGCCCACAAGGTGGAACCATAACGAATGTATAATTTTTTATCATGAATTACCGGATGGGCAGAATGATCGCGGCTCTTACCGCCCTCCAATTGAAATGAACTGATTATTTCAAAGGCATTGTCAGTTGCTTTTACCAATCCGATTTTACCATTAATTTCGTACCAGTAGAACAATCCATCTGCATAAAGCTGTGTACCTGAAATAAATTCTTTATTGGTAAACAATTCCTCTCCGGTATTCCAATCCAAACAACTGTATCCTTTCTGATCCCAGTTTGCGGCATATAAGCGATCGCCAATCAGAATTGCATCCCCACTTTCGATATCCAATAATTTGCTGTGCCAAACCTGATGGGCACTACGGCCATCTTCACTGATTTTTAATTTGAAACTTCCGATTTCCCAACCATCCATTACAAAAATATATCCATCGCGATAAACCGGCGAATTGGCGTGAATACCGGATTCATACTGCATGGGATAGGTCCAGGCAACTTCTCCGGTTTCCGTATCAACAGCCAGCAAGTTATTGAGGGTAATGGTGCAGAAATATTTTTTAGCACCAAGCTCATAGAAAATTGAGGGACAGTAAGTACTTGGTGTTCCTGCTCCTTTACTCTGCCATATCAAATCGCCAGTAAAACGGTCCAACGATATTATATTAGCTACAGGGCCACCCGGAGTACAATACACTTTATTTTCATCAACCAACAAAACCTCCGTGATTCCAAACCTGACTCTTTGCCCGTCATATTCCTTCATCAGGTCAACTGACCATACATTCTCTCCATTTTTGGTGTCAAAACAATAAACCACCCCAAGGCTGCTCATTAAATAACCCAGATCTCCATAAATTGTAACATTTGCGCGGGATCCCGGAAAATTAACCATCCATTCGGGCCCGTATTCTTTTTTCCATTTTAGTTCGCCATTATGATCGAAAGCATAGATAAAACCAATGGTATCGGGTGTTCCGGTGATATAGAAACCATCAGAAGTAAAGGCAGGCGATGAATATCCCTTGCCCAGCTGATCATATTTCCAGGCAACATCCGGGCCATTTTCAGGCCATTCGGTTAATAAATTTTGATCGGGATAAATTCCATCGCGTTGTGGACCCCGCCAATAGCTTTGTTCTGTTATATTATTGGAACAACTTGACAGGATTGCAGACACAAACATCGTGAATACGATTAGCCGGTTTTTCATATTTTTTAATTAGTAGGTTAATAAAGCTTTAGTCTGTAAAACCAGTAAAATCTGAAATTCACATACTATTTTATATTTTTATTTTAGCTTAGCATAAATATCATTCTGCCTTGATTGAATATGCCACAAATGCATCTTCATGCCGGAGATATAAAATC
>CAYNTB010000381.1:0-3075 GCA_964399905.1 uncultured Bacteroidales bacterium
GTATCTTGTTGATGTATTTAATTCCATGCTGAAGGGGTGCTTGAATTTACCGGTGGTTATCCTTGCCCAATGCCCCAATCCATCCCACGAAATAATTGCTTTAACAACGGTGGGGCCACCTTTAAATGAACTGAGATCTGTCATTAAAAAATAGCTGAAATTATGGTTCAAACTTCCTGTAACTCCCACCCTTATCCTGTTAAAGGCAAATGAATTTTCAACAAAATTCCCATCATTCGCATCAACAGAGTGCTCAAATACCCTAAATTGCGGTTGAAGCCAGCCAATAATTTTCATTCTCTCTCCACCCAATAATCTGAGGTCTTCGTCTTCTTCTGCTGCATTAACAATTAATACGGTCAAAATCAACCCAAGTAAAGTAAAAATCTTTTTAATCATCAATTGTTCAGAATTATTAAATGTTCCTGATTTTTTAATGCCCAGTAAACAATTTGCTGGTTGACCTTCGGAAATAAGGTTTATGCTTATTGATAGGAGGTTTTAACCAATGAGTCTGGTTCGAAAATGGCAAATATATTAAATACGCTACAAAAATCCTTTAATAAATCCAGCCTTTTCGCCTGCCTTGTCTGACAGACAGGTCCGCATGCTGCCGCTGAAGCAATCGCAAAGGCATCCGAAACGATGGCGAAGGCTGATAAAAACAAAGCTATAACTAAAAAGCCCTGATCCCGCTATGGGTTCAGGGCTTTGTAATTGTAAAACAAAATTTATTCTACTGCATTCGATACAACCCATTCGTTATATGCACCGTCATAAACTTTTACATCGGATAATCCTAAAATCTCTTTAAAGGCGACATATGATACAGCTGCCCTTACAGATGTTGCACAATACAAAATGAGTTTTTTATTTGCCAAATTGTACTGATTAACTAATTGTTGGAGTGATTCTTTCGATTTAAAATCGCCATTGGCCAGTAAAACTTCTTTGTATTCCATATTCACAGCTCCGGGCAAATGTCCTTTACTTGTTTCAACAGAACCATCGAATTCATTTGCTGCACGGCAATCAATAATCACAACATTTGACTTGTTTAAATCGGCTTTTACTTCCGCCATATCGGCAAAAATTGCCGGGTTTACTTTGGCTGTAAAAGTGGCTTTACCAGTAGCGGCTGTAGTTTTTGTCAAACGAAGTCGAGCCCCTTTCCACTGATCCATGTCTTTATGTAAAATTTTTACATTTTCGGCACCAACATATTTTAATACCCAATAAACCCTGCTTGAATATTTATTGGTTCCATCGTCATACACAACGATTTCGCTGTTGTTACTGATTCCTTTATTACCTAAATACTCGGCAATTTCTGCCGGACTTTTAATTAATCCTGCAATGTCGCCGGTTTTGTTCAACTCGGCATAAGGAATACTAATGGCATTCATAATATGCATTGTAGCATAATTTGAAGCTGTGTTCGCATCAACAACAACAAGGTCTTTGTTCGTTTTTTGCAAATTTGCAAAGTCCTTGGCCGAGATGGTTACTTGTGCCGTTAAGGCATTTACCCCGATAAAAAGGGTAATCATTAAGAATAAAATTACTTTTTTCATTTTTTTATTATTTTATGTTATCAAACATTAACCAGAATTACTTAACTAAAAAATAACCTGTAATTGCAATAAAAGAGCATCGTTAGCAATTTCGTGATAGTTTGCCCAGTCAACATCTGAACTTTCTTCAACATTGTATAAATAGTTCAACTGGATACGAGTCCATTCGTTGATAAAATAGTTAAAACCAAAAGTAATTGTGCTGTTTTTATTAAAATCCACATCGGTATCCGGATCGTATGATTCGTATTTCACAACAGGTTGCAATTGCCAGGGAGTCATATACAAAGCCTGAACCATAAACCCGTTTGAGTTAAAAGTACCGGCTACAGGTGTTGGCTCTGCGCCACAACCACCACCAACTAATTTAGAACCTTCATCTTTACCACTAATATATTCACCTTGTAAAATAAAGTTTTTGTAGTTTATTGAGATGTAGGCACCAAAGCGGGTGCGTTTATCAGCAACATCTATTGCCGGATCCGGGTTAATAAGTTGACCTGTGCGGTAACTTGTTCCCAGGCTCAGAAAGCTGGTTGGTGAAAAAACCAGTCGACCAATAAAATCTTTGTAGCGGTCAGGATCCATTACGTTCATTCCTGAACCATTCATCAAAGCAAGGTTATAAGAAAAGATATTTTTGTTTGTTAATCCAAAAATTGACAATGTATCTGTACCTCCAGATACCATTACACCGAGGTCGCGGAAAGGACTTGCCAATTCATTAACAACCATTGAGCGTTCGATGGTATATAATGCCTGGCATGGGGTTCCCAGCTCAAGTCCAAAAGGGTTTTTGAATTGTCCCAATGAAATTTTAGCCCAGGGGCCCAATCCTTTGTAGGTAATAAAAGCATCCAATAAATAAGGTCCGTTTTTAAACGTACTAAAATCAACCATTACATAATAACTAACATCATAAGGGATATTACCAACCACACCTAAACGTGCACGGTTGAAATAAAAACTGTTTGTATTTAAACTATTTCCGGCAGCATCATCGCCTAAAAAATTAATCCCAAATTGGGGCTGAATATATCCAATCACCTGGACACCTTCATCTGAACTTGCTTCCATACAACCCTGTGCATTTACATAAGTGGCTGAAAGAACCAAGGCAATACAAATAAATAATTTTTTTATCATAACTTTTGTTTTATAGAGGAGGATTGCTCCTCCTCTGGTTATTTAATTTAATTTGTTACAAGTGGAAGATCGGTTGTTGGTACTACATATTTATGTCCGGTCATTCCATCATAGATGACACCGTTGGCACCAAACTTACCACTCAATGCGTTGTATCCCAAAACATTGAGCCATGCAGTGATCATTGAAGATGTTTGTCCTGTATAGCAATAGACAATTGAAGGATTTGAAGGATCAATAGCCGCAACTTTATTATCGCTTAGGTTTATTGAATTATATTGGAATGCACCTGCAAAGTGTCCATAACCTAAATAATCTGTTTCGCCCCAGTAATTAAAAATTTGATTTGGATAAG
>CAYNTB010000382.1:0-3072 GCA_964399905.1 uncultured Bacteroidales bacterium
GATAGCCTGCACAATTATATTATTGTTAATATAAAAGCCACTGTAAAACAGCCCGAATGCTTCAGCAAAATAAGACGGACAATACCCATACTGATCCCTCATTTGTTTTTTCTTCAGAACCAGTTGAGAAAGTGTGTTTTTAACCAGCCTCGAAAACGAATTTTCATAAATATCATCTCTTCCGCCTGGGGGTATAGAAATATAAATTTCATCTGGAACTTTATACCCTCCATATTTCCAGTCAGGGAAATTATAATTGACAAATAGGCCCAAATCATCTTTTTCCACCAGTATTATCTTAACTTTTGTTCCTTCATCGAATAAAAGATCTTTGCCGGGCCTTTCCCAGTAAGAACGTAATTCAAGCAACCAATTATCAATATCATATCTAATTTCATCCCAATATGTTAACTGGTTTTCAAGCGCATAAAATTCAGTAAGTTCACTTTCAGCAATTTTTGAAGGGGCTTCCGGGTGATACACCCTTGATGTATTACTGATACGAAGCTCATCGATCCATCCATCAAACTGAATATTGCTCCCTCCATCAACACCTCCCACAAACACCTGCCGATCAGCTGTACATAAGTACCCATCCGTACCTTCAGGAAAAGGCGCTTCTGAATTAAAAACAAGATTCCAATCCTGCTCGTGTACGCTAAATCGGATGCTCCTGTTTTCAGGATCACATGATAAAGTTAGATGATACCATTCACCTGCATTAATACCGGTTTGCTGCTCAATTCCTATTTCTGATAAGTTATCGAATGTCACCCTGCTCGTAAAACCATTTCCGTCATTTCTGAAGCCAATCACAATAGCCGAAACACCATTTCCATCTTTAATAAATAAAGTTGGAAACTCCGCAGCTCCTGAACCATAGTTCCCAACTTTAACCCAAAGTTCTATCAACCAGTTATTTCCAAGGTTTAAATCTTCGGTAGGTTCAATGGTAATACACTGCAAGCCCTCTGTATTATTAATTCTAAAGGCTTGTCCAAAACCGTCCAGGGAGTTATCATACTGGGCAGGAATTCCCCAATTTTGAATATTACCACTGTAGGAACCTTCAAAATCAAGGTTGTTGTTGAAATGCATGAGTAAAACAGTAGATTCATCATTACTGTATGGTCCACCATTTTGTTGTGAGAAAGCATAAAAAGATAAGAATATTCCGATGAGAAGAAATGTGAGGGATTTCATAAAAATATATAGCTTGGTTTATTAAAATAAATTTTAATTCTATTCCTCCGCATGATTTTTGTCGTAACAAAAATCAACCTAAAATGATAACTAATTTACAAAAAAGAGTGATTGAATTATCAGCATGTTATTTATAATCGATAAAAATTACATCATTCCCAATTGTTTGACAACCTTTATAAATACCTAAATTACAAAGTATTAAGATTTTCAATAGTATTATGTTATATAAATTAATAAATAAATATTAGTACTATGTCTTGCATAGTACTAATAAATGTATTATGTTTGTAGCATGAATATAGAAAAGACAAAAGCACAGATGAAGAAAGGGGTCCTGGAATTATGCATTTTATCCATAATTACAGGTAAAGAAGTTTACGCTTCCGACATCCTGGAAGAATTGAAAACTTCGGAACTCATCGTTGTCGAGGGTACCTTATATCCCCTGTTAACCCGTTTAAAAAACGAGGGTTTGCTCAGTTATCGTTGGGAAGAATCCAAATCGGGTCCCCCGCGTAAATACTACGAAATTACCGAAATAGGTAAAAAAGTTTTAAAAGAGTTAGATATCAGCTGGAAGGAATTGGTCAAAGCTGTTCAAGTGCTAACCAAAACAAATAAGTTTAATTAAATCAAAAAAATTACAACGATGAAAAAAACTTTCACGATCAATATAAGTGGTATCATTTTTCACATTGATGAGGACGCTTATGCTAAGCTCAACTCCTATCTCAGCTCCATCAAAATTCATTTTAACAATCTCGACGGCAAAGAAGAAGTTATTTCAGATATCGAAAGCAGGATCGCCGAAATCCTTCAGGACAAACTAAGTGATACAAAACAGGTGATCACACTGGAAGATATCAACGATGTAATTTCAACAATGGGCCAACCGAGTGATTTTGAAGATGATCAGGAAGAACAATCAAGCACTTCATATAGCTATCAAAAAACCGGCTATAAAAGGCTTTACCGCGATCCGGAAAATAAAATGATCGGCGGCGTGGCATCCGGGATCGGAGCATATCTGAATGTGGATCCGATTTGGATCAGAATCCTGTTCATCATTTCCTTATTCACCACTTTGGGTGTATTCATTTATATTATCCTTTGGATCGCTGTTCCCGAAGCATTAACAACCACTGAAAGGCTAGAAATGCGGGGCGAACCGGTCAATATCTCAAATATTGAGAAATCTATTAAAGAAGAATTTGACCACCTGAAAGGTAAAATAAACGATTTAACACAGCAGGCCAAAGAGACTTATAAAAAAAAAAGTGACATTCCTAAAACATTTTTTGAGAACATCCTAGAATTATTTATAAACGTGATTAAGATGTTTTTTAAAGGAATCGTCATTTTATTGGGTGTCGTGATCCTGATCACCGGACTGGCCTTAATACTTGCATTTGTAGGGGCCATCTTCGGTCATAGCCTGATGTTTTTCGGTGATTCGGAAATTGCTGCTGTACCGGTCTTTCAATTACTTGATATCTTTTTAAGTAGTTCGGGCAATATTGGGCTTTTAAAAGTTGGATTATTTTTCCTTTTTGCCATTCCCTTGCTCATGCTTATTTATTGGGGCATTCGAATGATTTTTGGTTTTGAAAGGATCAGGCACCTGGGTTCAACTGCTTTTGTACTCTGGTTGATCGGACTTGCATTAACAATCACCTATTCATTTAAAATCTATCACCATTTCAGGTATGAAGTTGAAGATAAACAAGAGTATGCAATTGAACAGTTCTCGGGAAATGAAATATTTTTAGAAACAAGAGATATTTATGACAATTCATTTCAAGAGATTGACAATTATATTCAATTGGATGATCTTGAGATTGCGGTTTCAAACGATGCTTATTTCAT
>CAYNTB010000383.1:0-3051 GCA_964399905.1 uncultured Bacteroidales bacterium
GCAATGACTTTATTCAAAAAAATAAGGGGATCATTAAAATCTCAAGCAAACCTGGTTTTGGTACAGAAGTTCTACTTAAATTTCCCATCGATAACAGGATCAAATAAGGATCTGTTAAATTAAATCGCCATATTCATAGAACTACGCGATACAATCATTATTCAAACGCTTATGTTAGTCGATTTAATGTTTATATTTATTTTCACACTATGAAAACAGCATCGGTCAAAGAAATAAAATCCGAATTAAAACACCGCGGCCCCGATGAAATCAGGGAACTATGTATGCGTTTGGTTAAATTTAAAAAAGAGAACAAAGAATTATTGACCTATTTATTATACGAATCCGACAATGAAGCCGGATATATTGAATCGGTAAAAAATGAGATTGAACAGGAGTTTAAAGAAATCAACACAAAAAGCTACTTTTACATCAAAAAAAGTGTTCGTAAAATTTTAAGGAACACCAAAAAATACATTCGTTATTCAAAAAAGAAAGTCACTGAAGTTGAGTTGTTAATGTATTTTTGCATTGAACTCGTAAAAATGTTTGATCGAACCGGTAAAAACACGACACTCGAAAACATTTATAATCGTCAAATTGATGCTATACAAAAAGCAATATCATACCTTCACGAAGATTTACAATTTGATTATGGAATCGAGTTAAACAAATTAACATCAAAAGCATGATAAATATTGGCACATACAATGAATTAAAGATACAAAGACAAACAAGCTTTGGATTATACCTGGCCGATGAAGCAGGCGAAGAGGTATTACTGCCCAATAAATACTGCCCCGAAAATTTTGAATTGAATGACCCGATCAGGGTATTCGTTTATCTTGATTCAACAGAAAAAAAAGTGGCCACCAACATTGTGCCCAAAATAACTTTGAACGAATTTGCTTTTCTAAAAGTTAATGATGTAACGACGGTTGGCGCATTTATGGATTGGGGCCTGGAAAAAGACCTTTTGGTTCCATACCGGGAACAAAATCAGAAAATGGAAGTCGGGAGATGGTATTTAGTTTACCTTGAGCTCGACACCAAAACAGACAGGCTTTATGCAAGCAATCGTATTGAGCGGGTGCTACAAAACGAAGTAATGGAACTAAGCGAAGGCGATGAAGTTGATTTGATTATTTATAAAAAAACCGATTTGGGCTATAAAGCAATCGTCAACAACAAACACAAAGGTTTGATCTTTAAAAATGAAATATTTAAAGAAATAAATATAGGAGATCGGCTGAAAGGATTTGTTAAAAAAATCCGCGACGACAATAAACTGGATATCACCCTACAGGCACCCGGATTTGAAAAATCAATTGATAGCAACACCGAACTGATCATAGAGATATTAATAAAGAATGAGGGCTTTATAGCGGTGACTGATAAAAGCTCACCCGAGGAAATTTATAAAGAATTTGGGATCAGCAAAAAAGCTTTTAAAAAAGCCATTGGGGGGCTTTACAAAAAAGCTGGGATCAAAATGATTCAAAAACCTGAGGAATTATCCGGCAATGAAAGCTAAAGCAAATCTTATGTCATATGATTACGACTATATCATTATTGGGAGCGGATTTGGAGGTTCGGTCAGTGCATTAAGGCTTGCGGAAAAGGGTTATAAAGTACTGATCATCGAGAAAGGTAAATGGTATCGGCAGAATGATTTTGCTAAAACCAACTGGAACCTCAGAAAATGGCTTTGGATGCCTGTCCTGGGATTTTATAGTATTATGAAAATTTCATTTTTCAGACATGTAACCATTTTATCAGGAACAGGTGTCGGTGGAGGTTCGCTCGTTTATGCCAACACCCTACCCGTTCCAAAATCCACTTTTTACAAATCGGGTAGCTGGGCCGGACTGGCAGATTGGGAAACCGAATTAAAACCATATTATCAAAAGGCATTGAAAATGCTGGGTGTTTCAAAAAACCCCAAACTGTTTGATGGAGATCTGGCACTTCAGCAATTGGCAAATGAAATTGGCAGAAGCGATGAATTCGAACATCCGGATGTGGCCATTTTTTTCGGCAAAGAAAATGAACTCACCAAAGATCCATATTTTGAGGGCGATGGCCCCGACAGATCGGGGTGTACATTTTGTGGCGGTTGTATGACCGGTTGCAGGCAAAATGCAAAAAACACCCTGGATAAAAACTATTTGTTTCTGGCACAAAAAAAAGGAGCCGAAATATTGGCTGAACAGGAAGTTTATCAGGTTGAGCCAATTCGTGAAAATGATGAATTAAAAGCTTATCGCGTTTCTTTCAGGGCAAAAACCCGCTTTTTAAAAAAACCTAAATCATTTACCTCAAAAGGGGTGATTTTTTCGGGTGGAGTTTTGGGAAGTGTGAAATTACTTTTAAAACTTCAGAAATCTTCGCTTCCAAATCTTTCTGCCATGCTTGGCGATGACATTCGTACCAATAATGAAACTTTACTGAGTGTTTCGAGCCTGAACCAAGAAAAAGATTTATCAAAAGGCGTAGCCATTGGCAGCCTGTTGCATACTGATGAAAACAGTCATTTGGAGGTGGTCAGGTATGCAGAAGGATCCGGATTTTGGAAGCTGCTTCACCTGCCCCTGTCAAGTGGGAAAAATGTGGTGATCAGGATCATTGAAATGGTCGGCCAACTGTTTAAAACCAACCGTCTGGGAGGCTTTGTTTCAAGGGTGAGCAAGGGTAAAAAACCGCATCCATTCATTCCCGAATCCATTGCTTTAACAAAAAAGTACAGTGAGATTATTGAAGGAAAAGCAACTTCATTTATGCTTGAAACATTCGCCGGAATACCTTCAACTGCGCATATTTTGGGAGGTGCCGTTATGGGCAAAGATGCTTCGGAAGGGGTGATCAATAAAAACAATGAAGTGTTTGGATACCCCCATATGTATGTAATTGACGGTTCTATGATCTCTGCCAATCCAGGTGTAAATCCTGCCCTTTCAATTACGGCCATTGCCGAAAGGGCAATGGATCAAATACCTGATAAGAAGTAATGATTTGATAGAATTAGGTGTTTTTTACATTTTTTAAAAACCT
>CAYNTB010000384.1:0-3047 GCA_964399905.1 uncultured Bacteroidales bacterium
ATTAGTAGAAAAAAATATAACTGTCAGTTTTGCCGAATCTTGTACAGGTGGATTCTTTTCGAAAACCGTCACCGATATGGCGGGGGCTTCAAAGATATTTAATCGAGGACTTGTCACATACAGTAACCAATCAAAAATAGATGAATTACAGAATGAAATTCTTGCTCCGCTTAAGAGAAAAGCCGGTTACAGCCCTGCCTGGGTAACACAAACGCTGCAAGGAATTATGATCCCCAACTTCATCCTGTACATAAAAAAAGAAAAACTGCTTAAAGCTGCACTAGCTTATATTGAAGAATTAAGGGATCATCACATGCCTTTGCTCAGGGCCGCAGATATGCACGAACTCCGACTGGCACACGAAACTTCAAATATGATTTTAAGTGCCGAGATGAAATTAAAAGCTTCGATCATGCGAACAGAAAGTCGTTGCAGCCATTACCGGCTTGATTATCCCAATATGGATGATGAAAACTGGCAGGCATGGATCAATATTTTTAAAGGACCCGATGGCGAGATGAAGTTTGAAAAGCAAGCTTTCGGAAGCTGGCCCGTTTAAAATACGATTGTGATTTTATGAAAACATAACATTATCTTGTATAAACAAAATTGAGTCTGCTGAATTTTAAAACGCCCATATCTGTTATATTTTTAAATTTGTAGAAAAAGGGCATCTAATTTGATTTTTTCTCATGAAAAAAAAACTACATCGTAAAAAATTCTTCCTTTTTTTTGAACCTTTGATTATAATCACCTTCTGGGTATTATTATTTTCATCGCCCATTTTTTTGGGATCAAATGATGACGGTATTGTTTGGGAGCAAATTTTAAAGGTCTGGAAATCATTTCTGCCCTATTTGATCCTTTTCTTTATTGTTCATTTCTTACTGTTGCCCTTATTGTTTTTTCGCAATAAAAAATGGCTTTTTTTATTAAGTGCCATCCTTTTAATTGTAATAATGGCCATTGGGGTTTTTTTACAATCAGACAATAATCAGCCCCCCGGCAGGCGCGGAAACCCACAATTAACTGAAAAGCCTATATTAAGGGAATTTCCGCCTGTGCATCCAGGTCCGAACAGAGAAGTATTTCCGAAAACGCAACCTCCTCCAAAACAATTACCACCACATCTTGCTTTTATAATCATTTCTATACTGATTGTTGGCTTTGATACGGGTTTAAAACTCTCGGTAAAATGGGTACAATCTGAACAAAAGAGGATCAATGCAGAAAAAGAAAGTATGGAATCCCAACTGGCATTTCTTCGGAATCAAATCAGTCCGCACTTTTTTATGAATACCCTCAACAACATCCATTCGCTCATCGATATTGATGTGAACGAAGCCAAAGAATCTATCATCCGCTTATCCAAGCTAATGCGCCATTTATTGTACGATTCGGAGATTGAACATATTCCGATACAAAAGGAGATTGACTTTATTCAGAATTATGTGGATTTAATGAAACTCAGGTATTCTGATAAAGTGATCATTAATCTTACATTGCCCGACCAGTTACCGGACAAAAAAATTCCCCCTTTATTGTTCACTTCCTTTCTTGAGAATGCTTTTAAACATGGTATCAGTTATCAACATACAACTTATATAAACATTAAAATTTCTTGTGAAAGAGAAATGCTAAGGTTTGAAATCAGGAACAATCATCCGGAATTAAGAAAAGAAGATGAAGCCGGTGGGATCGGAATTGAAAATTCGCGTAGAAGGCTTCATTTGATTTATGGTGATAATTATACATTAAATATTGAAGACCAGAATAATGAATACAAAGTAAATCTAAGCATCCCCTTATGATCAGTTGCATTGTCATCGATGATGAACCCCTGGCCCTTAAACAAATGGCCGCTTATATCGATAAAACACCTTTTTTATCGATGATGGGGCAATTTGAAAGTGCAATCAGGGCCATCGACTTTTTTCAGGAGAATGAGGTTGACCTGATGTTTGTAGACATTAATATGCCCGACCTGAACGGAATGGACTTTGTTAAATCCTTAAAAAACCCTCCAAGTGTAATTTTTACAACCGCATATAGCGAATACGCCATTGAAGGGTTCAGGGTGGATGCCATTGATTATTTGCTGAAACCCATCGGATATCCTGATTTTTTAAAGGCTGCAGAAAGAGCAAAAAGCAGAATTAATCCGAAAATTGCCGAAAAAACCCAGATCGACAGTAATGAAAAGTTTCTTTTTATTAAGTCGGATTATAAAATGTTACGCATCAATTTGGCGGATATCAAATACATCGAATCCATGCGCGAATATTTGCGTATTCATATTGAAAACCAGCCCCCGGCCATGACCTTAATGAGCATGAAAAAGATGGAAGAATACCTCCCCAAAGAAATTTTTATGCGGGTTCACCGATCCTTCATCGTCAATCTGAATAAAATTACTACCATTGAGCGAAGCCGGATTGTTTTTGATAAAGATGTTTATATTCCGGTAAGTGAACAGTATAAATTGAATTTTCAAAAATATCTGGACGACAATTTTTTGGTCTGAATTTTACATCAATTCAAAACCATTTCTTGAACTAAATTAAATCATTCCCGGTTTTCTGCTTATAATTTTTAACTTCGCAATAGAAAAGAGTTAACCTAATGCCTCATGTTGATTAACAGCCTAAAAAGAAATCACCTGTTTGAAATAGCCAAGATTGGCGGAATGCTATTTTATTTTTTTGTATCAGTTTTTGCCAACTTGATTAATCCGATGCTCGAAATCCCCGCTATTGATATTTTGGAAGGCAACCTTCAAAGATTTATTTCCGGATATATTGCTATTTCAATTTTATACCTGGTTCTTAATTATCAAAACAAAAACAAGCTGCTTCCACAAAAAACTTTTATTGGCCTGCTTATACCCTTATGCTACTTCATTTCTTTAGTTTGGATTACTACTAATACTTTTATTTACAGGCTTTATAATTCAGAATCATTATTTTTTAATTCGATTTTTTTCATAAAGGCATTTAGCTTCTTTTTTGTTGTTATTGCCTTTGCTGGTATGCATTACCTCATCAATC
>CAYNTB010000385.1:0-656 GCA_964399905.1 uncultured Bacteroidales bacterium
CCGATGTGCCCAGAATTTTCGAGGCCCACTTTTTTCCAACTTTTTCCGCCATCAATTGATTTGTACAAACCATCTCCGTATGAAACACTACGTTGGTTATTATTTTCGCCGGTCCCTACCCAAACCACATTGTGGTTGTTTGGATCCATGGTCACACAGCCAATCGAATAAGAACCCTGATCATCAAAAACCGGTTCAAAAGTGATCCCACCGTTTGTGGTTTTCCAAACACCACCTGCAGCGGCAGCTACATAAAACTCGCTGATATTTTCAGGGTTGACCGCTAAATCTGCAATCCTGCCCGAAGTTAAAGCAGGGCCAATGCTCCTGGATTTAAAAGTGTTTAACGAAATGTCTTTTAAGCCATCGTTTTGCTGGCTTTCTTGTTGGTTTTTCTTGGTCCGCTGCGCCTGGCTCACAGGAGCAATTGCCAATACAGCCAGCAGGCTAATAAAAATTTTAAGCTTTAAGGTTTTCATATCTTTTTGTTTATTTTAAAGGCAGAAAGTTAGCAATAATTTTTCAGATACAACAGGCACGAACATTGGACATATCATTAAAAATAATGTAATTTTGAATGATCACATATTTTAATCGTTGACAACCCAATTTTCTGTAAAAAAGTCAAGATGCCTCAGGATATCAATTTAAACAAC
>CAYNTB010000385.1:666-3046 GCA_964399905.1 uncultured Bacteroidales bacterium
GCAGACAGATGCTGCGATTATCTGGGAAGACCTCTTTGAGAGTGAAAAACTGGATGGTTATATCAGTACGAACTATTTAATCAAAACGGAAGATGGGCAAAAAAAAATATTCAAATATTATCCGGATCAATCCGAACTTAACATAATTGAAGAAGAAAACAGGCTCATGTTTCATTTAAAGAACAAGCTGAAAATTTCTTTTTCCATACCCGAACCCAATTCCAAAGGTGAATTAATTACGCATTATGCGGATGGGTCATTTTCCCGTCTGCTGAATTTTGTTGAAGGGAACTTTTTGGCCGAAACGGTTCAGACCCCTAAACTGATTTCTGATTTCGGTAAAAATACGGCCCTGATGGATCTGGCACTTTCTGATTTTAAAAGTGATATTATTGCTGTCAGAAAATTACACTGGGACCTGCAACATTGCCTGTTAAACTGGCCCAAAGCTAAATTTATCAAGCATCCGGAATACAAAAAATGGGTGGATTATTATTTTCAGCAATTCAGGGATGAAATTTTACCGTTATTGCCAAACCTCAGAACCCAGATCGTTCATAACGACCTGAATGACTGGAATGTATTAACCAAAAAAGAAAAAATATCCGGATTCATTGATTTGGGTGATGTGGCACATACACAACTGATTAATGAAGTGGCTATCGCATTGACTTATATTATGTTTGATGAAGCCAGTCCACTGGAAGCTGCCAGGATTTTTTTAAAGTCATATCATAAAATATTCCCTTTAAAAAAGGAAGAACTGGAAATTTTACCATACTTAATTCCTGCGCGCCTGGCAACAAGTATTTGTCATTCAGCGGAAGCCAGATCGAAATCAAAAGACACGGACTATGTCTTGATCAGTGAGAAACAGGTCGTTAAACTTCTTAAGAAATGGGTTGCATACAATCCCAAAATGCTTCAGGATTTCTTTTTAAGATCGTGTGGATTTAAGACAGATAATCAGAAATCACATCAAAAAGAACTGCTGAAAAAAAGGCATTTATATTTGGGAAAATCTTTATCGTTGAGTTATGAGCATCCCATTTATATGCGTAAAGCCGCATTTCAATATATGTATGATGCTTTCGGGAACACCTATCTGGATGCTTATAATAACATTCCGCTGGTGGGCCACAGTCACCCCAAAGTTAATGACGCGATTGCCAGACAGCAGCGGAGGCTGAATACCAATACCCGTTATCTTTATGATCCTTTAATTGAATATTCGGAGCATTTGCTTTCATATTTTCCATCTGAGTTAAATAAAGTGTTTTTTGTGAATTCTGGCAGTGCTGCCTCTGACCTTGCGATAAGGCTGGCACAAACCTATACCAGGCAGACTCATTCCCTGGTATTGGAACATGGGTACCACGGACACACGCGTTCAACCATTGAACACAGCTCCTATAAATTCGACGGTCCAGGTGGAAAGGGAGAGAACCCCTTTGTGCATAAATTACCACTTCCTAAAATCTATAATGGCTTATTTGGAAGAGCTGAAAAATACGTTTCAGATGCAAAGAAAAGGATTAAACAACTGATTGAAGAAAAAAAACATGCGGCCTTTTTAATCGCCGAGCAGATCTCAGGATGCGGAGGTCAGGTACCATTGGCTCCCGGATATTTAAAATCAGTGCTCCCATTCCTTAAAAAAAATAAAATATTATTTATTTCCGATGAGGTACAAACAGGCTTCGGTCGTTTGGGAAGACATTTCTGGGGTTTTGAATTTCATGGCATTGTGCCGGATATTGTGGTATTGGGAAAACCAATGGCAAATGGACATCCGGTAGGTGCCGTCGTTACCACCACTGAAATTGCAGATGCTTTTGCAAATGGCATGGAATTTTTCAGTTCATTTGGCGGAAACCCGGTTAGTATGAAAGCTGCCAAAGCGGTACTCGAAGTGATGAAAGAAGAAGGACTCCAAAAAAATGCACTCGAAACCGGAACTTATTATAAACAAAAACTAAACAAACTTAAACAACAATTCCCTGTAATAGGTGATGTGCGGGGCGAAGGTTTGTTTTTGGGCATTGAGTTCGTAAATCCCAATGATTTCTCTCCCAATACCGGATTGGCCGGCCACATCAGGGAAAAGCTCAAAGAAAATTTCATTTTAACCAGCACAGACGGGCCTTACGATAATGTGATCAAAACTAAACCACCGCTGTGTTTCAATAAAGAAAATGTGGACGAGGTCTGCGGGAAAATGGAAAAGATCTTGAGTGAGAAAGAAAATTAGCACTTCAATCGCAAAGAGTTTGGAATTTGCTTACTACTTGCTTATAATTCGTTCATCAGCGTTATGCTGAACTTTTTTCAACATCTTATAATAACTTATTAGCTTGTCCAATTCTTAACATAATTTCTT
>CAYNTB010000386.1:0-1578 GCA_964399905.1 uncultured Bacteroidales bacterium
AAAGGCAGGTACCTTGCGAAATCTTTTACCGATCGAATAAAGCAGATAGAATAAAACAAGCAGTAACAAGATATAAGCCAATTCCAGCTTCAAACCATTTTTTAAAATGAAGGCAGTGATGGTAAATAAGATGATGCTAAAAATATCAGCGATGGCTGCTGCCAATATGATCATCTGACCAAAATGTGTATTAATTTCGGCCCTGCTCTTCAATACCGGAAGGATGATCCCAACAGAAGTGGTTACCATGATAAGTGAAAAATACCACACATTTCTGATCTCGACGAAGAAAGAAAGTGCCCATGCCGAGGCATAAGAGATCAGTATCGTAATTATAAAATATACCATGCCAACAAGCAATGGATTCTTAAGATACTTTGTATAGGTGATTTTTTGTCGGGGAAAAGAAGCAATAACCTGGTCCATATTAATTTCGAGCCCACCCAGGAACATCAGAAAGATAAAACCCGTTAGCGCCAGATAATCCAGAAATATAGCCGAGTCTGAAGGGAACATTCCCAGCATCCACTTTCCGATAAAATATCCTGCCAATATTTCAACAATTACCGTTGGGATTTTAGTGATCCTGAACAAAGACATCAACAGAGGTATGGCCCATGCGATTAAGGCAATAATCAGTAAAGGGTAAAAATCGAAGTCGAAGGATATTACTAAAAAAACCATTCTACAAATTATTTGGGATTTAAGGCTCCACCTAAAATTCCTGAATTTAATCCCGAGCCTCCGTATAAAATTACAAATTTATTGGCAGTTTAAGTCTTCTTATTTTACTTGATTATAAATAAACGGTCTATAATGTTAACATTCAACAATACTTTGCGATTCAAATATTTTTTTATCAAATTTGCTTTGCTTTGAATAAAAATTCTATGATACAGGTTTTTTAAGCCCAATTAGGTTATACATTTAGACCTGTTTATCAAAATAAATTAAATAAATACCTGCATGAAGAATTCTAGACTTGCCATTTTGCTTGGATTAATCTTTTTTATTTCAATCAACATCAACGCCCAAATAAATCAAACACCATCCAATTCAATTAAAGAAGCGACTGTACAAGAGGATAAAAACAGTGCTTCAGATGAAGGAGAACAAACCGAAAAAACTCTCAGTCAGCGAATTAACGATACTTTTGTCCCCATTGTAAATGCAATGGCATCGGTGCTTAATTGGGATCCATTATCGGCCATCGGGATTCATGATCCGGTTGTAAAAGATAAAAATGGAAAGCCGGTAATTGATGAAAACGGGAACATTGTTACTTCGAATATTCCTTTTATCGTGCTGTGGCTAATTTGCGGTGCCATTTTCTTTACCATTTTCATGCGATTTATAAATATAAGAGGAATGAAACATTCGCTGGACATTCTTCGCGGCAGGTATGACAACCCGGAAGACCCAGGTGAAGTAACTCATTTCCAGGCACTAACCACTGCCCTTTCAGCCACTGTTGGTTTAGGAAATATCGCCGGGGTGGCCATTGCCATTACAGTTGGAGGTCCTGGAGCAACATTTTGGATGATCGTTGCGGGATTTCTTGGGATGTCGTCGAAATTT
>CAYNTB010000386.1:1588-3017 GCA_964399905.1 uncultured Bacteroidales bacterium
ATGCACCCTCGGTGTCAAATATCGAAAAATAGATAAAAACGGTGTAGTTTCTGGAGGCCCGATGTATTATTTGAGTCAGGGCTTAAAGAAAAGGAAAATGAAAGGATTTGGGATGGTCTTATCCATTATTTTTGCCATCCTTGTTATTGGCGGCTCTTTCGGAGGTGGAAATATGTTCCAGGCCAATCAGGCATTTGCACAACTAACCTTGATGGCACCCAGTATTTCAGGATATGGAGCCTATTTCGGGATTATACTAGCGGTACTGGTTGGTATTGTAATCATTGGCGGAATAAAAAGTATTGCAAAAGTGACGGATAAAATTGTCCCCTTTATGGCCTTGCTATATGTTGGTACTGCCATGGTTATCATTTTTATGAATATTAGAGAAACAGGCCATGCATTTAGTCTGATTTTTGACGGAGCTTTTTCAGCACACGCGCTCAAAGGTGGTATCATAGGTGTATTGATCGTTGGTTTTCAACGTGCAGCTTTTTCTAATGAAGCTGGGGTCGGTTCAGCTGCCATTGCCCACTCTGCTGTAAAAACCGACGAGCCCATTTCTGAAGGTTTTGTAGCATTGTTTGAACCTTTTGTAGACACTGTTGTTATTTGTACCATGACAGCTTTGGTTATTATTTTTACAGGACAATTTAACAACCCGGAAGGACTGGAAGGCGCACAACTCACATCACAAGCATTTGGTTCTGTATTTAGCTGGTTCCCTTATTTATTGGTTGTCGCCATATTCTTATTTGCATTCTCAACCATGATTTCATGGTCGTATTATGGACTCAAAGGATTTGATTATTTGTTCGGAAGTTTCTTTGAAAAAATATTTGGAAACCGCAAAGTTGCCGATACTTTCTTCCGTGTCATTTTCCTGGGCGTAATTGTGGTCGGAGCCTCATCATCATTGGGTGCAGTAACAGATTTTGCCGACATGATGATTTTATCGATGGGTATCCCGAATATTTTAGGACTGATTATTATGGCACCTGAAGTTAAAAAAGACCTGACAAATTACATGAAAAGGGTAAAAAGCGGAGAAATTAAGCGATATAAATAAGGATAAATTAGTATTAACATTGAATCTATTATAAGTTATTATTATGGTATTCCCTGAAACTCAATCATGAAAAAACCAAAATATTTGATTAAAAGCTAAAATATTGCGACATTTTAACAAAAAATGGATTAAGCTATAAAGAAGTTTAATCCATTTTTTTATGAAAAATTTCCTTTCAGACTTTTTTTATTTCAACAAAAGAGAACGCCACGGTATTTATGCCCTCTTTATTCTGATCATCCTGGTTGCCGCTTCTAACCTATTTATATTACCTTATATCAAACAATAACAATCTGTTCCTTATGTAGATTATAAATTCCTGATCACTAAATATGATAGTTTGGATCAAGTCGGAATAAG
>CAYNTB010000387.1:0-3010 GCA_964399905.1 uncultured Bacteroidales bacterium
AAAAGTTTTCCGGATGTAAATCTGAATTATATGTTCGTTGATAATGCGGCTATGCAAATAATATTAAAACCTGTCCAATTTGATGTTATTGTTACTGAAAATATGTTCGGAGATATCCTTTCAGATGAATCAAGTGTGATCAGCGGTTCATTAGGAATTCTTCCAAGTGCTTCGATTGGAGAAAAATGTTCTTTGTTTGAACCCATTCATGGTTCTTATCCACAAGCGGCAGGCAAGAATATAGCAAATCCTCTGGCAACAATTCTTTCGGCAGCTTTAATGTTTGAGTATGCATTTAACTTAAAAAATGAAGCCCGCTTAATTAGTAAAGCAGTGGACCGATCGATTGAAGCAGGTATCGTAACTGAAGCTATTGCCTCAGGAAAAAATTCATATGGAACCAATGAAGTTGGGGATTGGATCGTGAATTTTATCAGAAATAATAAAACTGCATAGGGTAAAGCTTAATATTATACTCAATATAATTGTAGTTTTCTCGTAATATACGAATTATCATTGGGCTAATAATTAATTCGGTTCACCGGTCAGATTTATTTTCTGACCGGTTTTTTTTATTTTTGGAGTCCAAATTTAGTTTATGAAGAAATATATCGCTGGCATACTGGTTTTTTTTCAATTGCTCTTAATCTTATTAATTCTTATAACCGCTCCTGTTTTTAATGGTTTAAATTATTGGCTGATTATTGAAGTGATGGGTATTTTGCTGGTGTTTTGGGCCGTATACGAGATGAAAATCGGAAATTTTAATATCCGGCCAATCGTTAAAACGAATGGGATGTTGATAACCTCAGGACCGTATTCGGTTGTAAGGCATCCGATGTATCTGGCCACTTTAATGATAATGTCGGCCTTAACCGGAGAATATTTTAGCTATCTCAGATTTTGCTTTTTGATGCTTTTGCTTGTCACTTTAATAATTAAGGTTCGGTTCGAAGAAAAGGAATTGATGAATCATTTTCCAGGATATTCCAATTATATTTTAAGAACCAAAAAATTGTTTCCTTTTATTTATTAATTTTCGGAAACGAATTCTATTCAAATAAAATAAATCAAAACATCATGAAATTTTTAGCACCCAAATTATTTGTATTTATCCTTTTGATATCTGCTTTTGTTATTTCCAGTTGTGGAACTATTGAAAACAATGAAGAAATAAAAAACCTAAGGCCACAGAAAGATACTGTTGGTTTTGCTCAATACAACTGGCAGATGGATAGTATCATGGCCCGAATTGACAGGGTTGGCTGGAATAAAGTTAAAGGCGATCCATGGAAAATGGCCATTTGTCCGCACGATGATTATACCTATGTTGGGAAATTATATCCTGAAGTGCTCCAAAATGTAAAAGCCCCAAATGTTATTCTGATAGGCGTGGCCCACAGGGCTGCCGCCATGAATATCGAAGGATCATTGGTATTTGATACTTATACCCACTGGAAGGGCCCTTGGAAGGACGTAGAAGTTTCACCCATCAGGGAAGAATTATATGATTTCCTAAAAACTGATTACGCAATAATCAGTGATACATTACAAAAAGTTGAGCATTCTGTTGAGTCGATGATCCCTTTCCTGCAATATTTTAATCGGGATGTTTCCATTGTATCCATTCTGGTTCCGGCAATGAGCCCTGAACGCATGCAAGAGAGTGGCAAAGCTTTGGCCGAAGCCATACAAACTGTTGCAGAAAATCACAATTGGGAATGGGGAAAAGATTATGCCATTGTAGTTACTACCGATGCTACGCATTATGGAAACGAAGATTGGGGCGGATTTGATCGGGCAATGTTCGGATGTGATGATGCCGGAAACGAAAAAGCACGTGAAAGAGAATGGGAGATTATTAAAAATTGTTTGGAAGGAGAAGTGAACCCTGAAAATATTCGACTATTTAGCGACTATACTTTAAGTGCAGATGATTTTCACGAATATATCTGGTACTGGTGCGGTCGTTATAGTGTTCCGGCTACATTATGGACTGCCTTCTATTTAAACCATGAGCAAACACTGAACGGAGAATTGATGGGGTATGCAACCAGTATCACTTGCGAACATATTCCGGTTGATGATATCGGACTTGGACGTACCGCAATAGCAACCGACTGTCACTGGGTTGGATATGCTGCTTTGGGATATCGATAAATTGTTATTTACGATAGAGCCTTTTATTCTGTTTGCTTACAAAATAAACGCCTGAAAAAATAAGGGCAGCAGAAATAATTTCAATAAGGGTAAGTGGTTCGTGCATGATTAAAACTGCAACAACCGAAGCAATAAAAGGTTGTGTATAAATATATGAGCTGGTTACTATCGGACTGACATGTTTTAATGAAGAGCTAACCAATAGATATGCCAGAATGGTTACCGCAAATAAAATATAAAACATGGAGGCCCAAACCCGGACATCAAACTGCTGGTAGTTTGTTTCCAGAGCCGGTTTTATACAAAAAGGTAGCGCAAAAATGATCCCGAAATTAAAAACCCATCTGATCACGGTCATTGTTTTATATTTCTGAAGCAGTGGTTTAGCAATAACCAAATAAAGTGCAAAAGAGGCAGCGTTCAGGAATAAGAATAAGTTACCTGTAAATAAATCGGAATCAAGCGAAAACTGACCACCAACCAAAATAATTGTGGTAGCTCCGGTTGTCCCCAGAATGATACCCACTACTTTTAATATGCTCAGCTTTTCCTTAATTAAAATCAATGCGAAAATTGAAGTCACGATCGGAGTACTTGTCATTAATATGGATGCATTGATCGGTGTAGAAAGATTTAGCCCTTCGAAGAACATAATTTGATTGATGGCAACCCCAAAAAGTCCACAGGCTGCCAACCTGAGAAGATCTTTCTTTTCAATTTTTTCTTTGCCCCAAAATAAGTGATAGAGGTTAAAAAAAATAAAAGCAACCAGCACCCGCCAAAAGATAACTCCTCTGGGTGAGATATAATCCGGCATAATTCCTTTGGCCACCACATAATTTAAGCCATA
>CAYNTB010000388.1:0-2998 GCA_964399905.1 uncultured Bacteroidales bacterium
CGGGTCAATTTGGTGAAATTCTTCAACAAGTAGGTTTCTTAACCGGACTTTTTCTAACTTTATTTGTTTGGATTCTGCTCTATGCCATCATTGGAAATTATCGAAGGATCTACCGAAAATCAAGGCTGAGCGAACTGGGGCAAAGTGCCGTTGTTTCATTTATCTCAATTTCGTGCTTGTTTTTTTATATTGATAATACAGGCAATATGCCTTTCGGTCAGATTACCTATATTGAGTTTTTAATGATGTGGACCTTATTTTTTTGGATAAACTTTTTACCAAGAATTATCATTACATCCATTACTGCCAGGAAAATTCATCGACGTAAAATCGGCTTTAATACCATCATTGTTGGAAGCAATGGAAATGCCATCCGCATATATAAGGAACTTGAACGACAAGAAAAATCATCAGGAAATAAGTTAATTGGTTTTGTAGGTACAACAGAAAATGATGATTATAAAATAGCCGAGTTTTTAACACATCTGGGTCATTATAAAGAATTAAACCAAATTATTAAAAACAATGGGGTTGAAGAAGTAATCATTGCCATTGAAAAAAGTGAACAGGATACGGTAGATCAGATCATCTCAATTATTGAAGATACCGATATCGTGATCAAGATTATTCCGGTGATGCAGGATTTTTTGATGGGAACGGTCAGGATATCGTCTTTTTTTCATGCACCGCTTATTCAGGTATCTCCAATATTAATGCCTGCCTGGCAGCAGTCGCTCAAAAGGCTATTTGATGTTTTTGTATCAGTAATCGTGATGATCGTATTAATGCCGGCATATATTTTTACGGCCATTGGCGTTAAGATATCTTCGAAAGGTCCGATTATTTATTCGCAGCAAAGAATCGGTTATAAAGGGCGTCCGTTTAAAATGCATAAATTCAGGTCGATGTATGCCGATGCGGAGAAAAACGGGCCACAGCTTTCGAGTAAAACCGACCCTCGGATTACCCCTTTCGGTAAATTTATCCGCAAAATCAGATTGGATGAAATTCCTCAGTTTTATTCGGTTCTAAAAGGAGAAATGTCGATTGTCGGGCCACGCCCGGAAAGGCAATATTATATCGATAAAATAATGGAACGATCGCCACATTATCGCTTGTTATTAAAAGTCAGGCCCGGAATAACATCATGGGGGCAGGTCGAATATGGATATGCATCAACAGTTGATGAGATGATCGAGCGTTTGAAATACGATATTCTTTATATCGAAAATATGTCCCTGGCTGTTGATTTTAAAATCCTGATATATACGATACTAATTGTAATACAGGGTAGGGGGAAGTAGTAAATTGTTAAACCGTTCCGTTTTCGATCATCTTAACAATTAGTTCAATAAGGCTGTCTTCGCCGAGCGGATCGTATTTGGCTTTTAGGTTATACCCGAAAATGCGTGCAAAGGCCTGATAAAAGAATGCTGTAAATCCTCCTCTTAAGTCTTTAACAAGGTCAAAGGAGGTATCTCCGGTTTCGCGATCGATCAGTTTAATTAAGATTTTACCCTGGGTAAATGTGAGCTTTTTTAAGTCATTCCCGAATTCATCGTTGAGCTCCTGCTCTGCATTTTTTAATATTCTTCTTCTCTCTTTTTCATCGGGTGTATTGATGAGAATTTCGTTGTATTCGGCTAATTTATAACCGGCAATTTTAGCATAGGGATAAACTTTTTTTACATTATGGATCAGTCGTTGTAATTGCCTGAATTCACTTTTTTTAACAATACGATAAGCCGAAACATTCACTTCATCGAGACTGACCACAGGAATCGTATCTCCATTCACCACTTTGGCATAGGAGACAATCTTTCTTTCTTGTGCTTGTAAAGCAATAAAGAAAAAATTTAAAATGATCAGATATAAAATCCGGGTTTTCATGACAACAACTATTCAATTTCTATGCCAATAAATCTATTTGATCATCAAAAAATAATTGAAAATAAAAATGGATGTGAAATTAGTACGGATAAAATGTTTAAGCAACTTTTAACTTCGAAAGATTTGACTTTTCAATTTTTTGTTTCGCATATGCCAAATCAACATTTAGTTTTTTAACAGATTTTTGAGATGGCAGATCAAACATTGCATCTGTAAGAATGGCTTCGACGATTGACCGAAGACCCCTGGCACCCAATTTAAAGTCAATGGCCTGGTCGACAATAAACTCAAGTGCTTTTTCGTCGAAGCTTAATTGGATGGAATCCATTTCGAATAATTTGACGAATTGTTTAATAAGTGAGTTTTTTGGCTCAGTTAAAATGCGAATCAAAGCATCCCTGTCAAGTGGATTAAGATGAGAAAGCACAGGCAGACGACCGACAATTTCCGGGATTAAACCATATTTTTTGATATCTGAAGGAGCGATATAACTCATCATATTATCTTTGTCGATTTTCTCCTTTTTTGTATCAGAACTATAACCAATCATATTGGTTTGCAATCTTGATCCAATTATTTTATCAATGCCGTGAAAAGCTCCACCTGCAATAAACAAAATATTTTTGGTATCAATCTTAATCATTTTTTGTTCAGGATGTTTTCGGCCACCCTGGGGTGGAACATTCACCTCCGAACCTTCGAGTAATTTTAAGAGCGCCTGTTGTACGCCTTCGCCAGACACATCTCTGGTAATGGATGGATTGTCACTCTTCCTGGCTATTTTGTCGATCTCATCAATAAAAACAATTCCGTTTTCGGCTAATGCTACATTATAATCGGCTACCTGCAATAAACGGGTCAGTACATTTTCAACGTCTTCACCTACATATCCGGCTTCGGTAAGTACGGTAGCATCGGCAATACAAAAGGGTACATCCAGGAACTTGGCAATGGTACGGGCCATGAGTGTTTTTCCTGTGCCCGTTTCGCCAACGATAATTATATTTGATTTTTCGATTTCAACTTCATCCAAGTCGGCTGAAGGTTGCGTGATTCGTTTATAGTGATTGTAAACAGCTACAGAAAGCACTCTTTTAGCCTCATCCTG
>CAYNTB010000389.1:0-2979 GCA_964399905.1 uncultured Bacteroidales bacterium
CGGAATTTATTTTCTTCACTCATTAGTTCCAGGTTCCTGTTCGAAGCTGCAATCACCCGTACATCCACAGCGATCAACTTGTGTGATCCTACCTTGCTCACTTTTTTCTCTTCCAGCACACGTAATAGTTTTGCCTGCTGATTTAATGGCATATCACTGATTTCATCAAGAAAGAGGGTGCCATTGTTGGCAATTTCAAACCATCCCTGCTTATCGTCGCTGGCACCGGTAAATGAACCCTTTTTATGGCCAAACAATTCACTTTCAAAAAGACTTTCAGGAATTGCTGAACAATTCACCGAATGGAAAAAGTTTTTGTTTCGTTCGCTTAAATAATGGATGCCTCTGGCTATCAGTTCTTTTCCGGTACCGCTCTCACCTGTTATTAAAACTGAAGTGTTTTTACTTTTGGCGACTTTACCCATGAGTTCGACCACATTTTTTAAGGCCATACTGTTTCCGAGCAAACGCTGGCCTATATTGTCGTGCAATTCTTTCGAAAGAATGGTATTGCTGGCTTCCACTTCCTGGAGTTTTCGGTTCAGATCCAAAAATCGTTTGGTGCGAAGGATGGCATTGTTAATTTCCAGCAAACGAAATGGTTTTGGGAAATAATCGGCAGCACCCAATCGCATGGCTTCGATCACAGAGTGCATGTCGCCATGGCCCGAAATCATAATGATTTCGATGGTCGGATCCTGTTCTTTTATTTTGCGCATAACCGTAATACCATCCATTTCAGGCAATTTGATATCGATGATTCCAATGTCTATCTTAATATTCTTTAATACCGTAAAAGCCTCCGAGGGAGAAGCTGCTTTATAAACGGTATAGTCATTACCGGTCAGAAATTCTTCAATTTCTTCCCGCACACGTTTTTCATCATCCAGTACCAGGATTTTAAGTTCTTTCATGATTATTTTAATTCTGCTGATTTGTATTTGGGCAGGGTGATGGTCATAATGGTATATTTCCCTTCTTCGCTCTGCACCTTAATATCACCTTTCATGTCTTTGATGATCCCATATGAAATTGAAAGCCCCAGCCCGGTTCCGCTGTCTATTTCCTTGGTGGTGTAGAACGGATCAAAAATTTTACCCTGATGCTCTTCACCAATACCGATGCCATTGTCTTCAATTACGATGACCAGGTTTTTGTCGCGGCTCGAACTATTGCTACTGATTCGTTTGTTGAACAAAACTTCTGCATCCAGTTTTGCACGTTTTTCATCGACGGCATGTTTGGCGTTTGATAATACATTTAATATCACCTGCTCAAGTCTGTATTGGTTGCCGTACACAAAATTATCAGTTTCTTCCAAATCAAGAATAAAATTAATTTGATGATTTGAATATAGATTATTGATGATCGAAAGGGCATTGGTAATAACTTTATTGATGTCCACTTTCGAAAATTCAGTTTGCTGCTGGCCCCTCGAGAATGTTCGAATATGATCGATGATGGTTTTGATCCGTTCGATATCTTCGAACGATTGCCTGATTTTTGATTGAAGATAGTCTTTGGATACCCCATCATCACCGAGTTTTATCAGGATGTTGTCAAGGGCCATCGAAATTCCTCCCAATGGTTGATTGATTTCATGGGCGATACCTGCAGCCAATTCTCCGAGTGATTCCAGTTTAGATTTCTGGATGAGCAATTTTTGTTGGGCCTCGATTTTCTTTAATTCTTCCTGTACCCTTTTTTCCAGATTAACATTCAGTTCGTATAATTCGTCGGCTGTTTTTTTACGTTCGGTGATATCGGTAACAAAGGTCAAAACAGCCGGCTTTTCTTCCCATGTGAGCAGGGCCGATTTGATTTCAAACCATTTTTCCTCACCTTTCTTGTTAAAGGCTTTAATATCATACCTTTCAGCAACCTTTAGCCCGCTTAATCGCCCGATGTGGTTTTGATAAACCACTTCACGGTAATCGGGGTGGATAAAATCTGTAAATGGCCTGCCAATGGATTCCTTGGGTAAAAAACCTGTTATTTCGTATAATTTGGGGTTGATGAATTTTACAATACCATCAACCGTAAGAAGAATGCCATCATTGGCATTTTCAAATATCTGGCGGTACTTTTCTTCGCTTTCACGAAGCATTTTTTCTGCCATTTTACGGTCGTTGACTTGTTTTTGTAATGCCTTTGTTCGTTTATCGACCCTGACTTCCAGTTCATCATTAAGCTTTATGAGTTCCTGTTCTACCTGGTTTCGATGAATCGCAGCCCCGATGATATCAGCCGTAATCGAAAATATTTTTAGTTCTGTTTCGTTCCATTCCCTTTCCTGGTCGCATTGGTCGAATCCGATAAATCCCCACCATCGGTTATGAATAAAAATAGGCAATACAGCTATGGAAAGTATGTTTTGAATGGATAATAATTCACGCTCAGCAGGTGGGAAATCTTTAACGAGGCCATGAATTGGTTTGTCATTTTTAAGCGTGTCCACCCATCTTTTAAAGCCTGATGAAATAAAAGGGAAGTTTTGTAAATCGGGATTATTTATCTGGGATTTGATCCCTTTTTTTGTCCATTCGAGTATCTGGCTGGTTACCAGTGTTTTTTCGATAACTCCATTTTCAAAGATATATACCCTGCTTGCGCCGGTAGCTTTGCCCAGGTTTTTGAGAACTGTTTTAAATGTATCCTGGCTGAAATCAAAGCGTAAAAATTCTTCAGTGGCAAAGTTTACGGCTTCCTGAACCGATTTGCTCTGCCTGATCATGTCTTCAAGTTTAGCCCTTCGGTATTCTTCATACTTGATGTTTCGTTCAAGCATGATTCTTTCGGCAATTTCATCGATTGCCTGAAACAGCCGTTTTGTATTGACAGGTTTTATCAGATAACTCTGAACCCCTATGGTAATCGCTTTCAGAAAATATTCCGGTTCGCTAAAAGCTGACATGATAATGGCTTTTGCCGATTTATCGATTTTTTTAATCTTTTCGATCATTTCAAGGCCATTCATTT
>CAYNTB010000390.1:0-2976 GCA_964399905.1 uncultured Bacteroidales bacterium
ATTGAGTCGGGGCATTGCCGGTGTGATGGACGATAGCCTGGTATATGTGCTTCCGGGTAGCGTTAAAGCGGTTAAGGAATATATGTCTGAAATCACAAAAACATTGCAGCATCTCATTTTTATGCTCCATGCATTGGATGTACATTAATTTGCTAATTTGAAAATGTATAAGATATTAAACAATTGTATTGCAATGTATAACTACCGTATTACTATTGTATAACAACCGAATGTCAATCATATAAGAATTTAACAATTTAACCTTTTATCAAATGAACCGAGAAAGCGCCCTAAAACTTTTACACGAATACATTGAGAACCCAAGAATGATTAATCATTGTTTAGCCTCCGAGGTGGTAATGAAAGCGTTGGCAAAAAGGCTGGGCAGGGATGAAGAAAAATGGGGCCTGGCAGGATTGCTCCACGATCTGGATGTTGAAAAAGTAAATGCGGATTCAAAAATTCATGGACTTGAAACTGCAAGAATATTAACAGAAATGGGTGTGGATGAAGAAATTGTGGATGCAATCAGAATGCATAACGAGATGGCAACAGGCCTCGAACGTACTACCGAATTTCAACATGCGCTGGCCTGTGGTGAAACCATAACCGGAATGATCACGGCTACAACCATGGTGTATCCCGATAAAAAAATTGCAAGCATCAAACCAAAATCAGTCACTAAACGCATGAAACAAGCTGCATTTGCCGCCTCTGTCAACCGCGATAATATCATGGAATGTGAACTGATTGGTATCCCGCTCAACGAATTTGCAGAACTGAGCATTGAAGCAATGAAAACCATTAGTGACGAAATAGGACTCTAAGCCCCAATCAATATGGTTTTAATAAAAACAATCTCAGCAGCAAGATATCAACAGATTTCTGTATAACTTTATAGGTTTATAATTGCACCATGTTTCAAAAAATATTCAGGAAAATAAATAATAAGTATTTTTATGCACTTGTCGGATTTATTGTCTGGATTGCTTTTTTTGATAATAATAACCTGGTGTCACGTTTTAAAATGAAACGTACCCTCAAGAGTTCGAGACAACAAAAGGAATTCTATTTGGAAGAAATACGGAAAGATTCCCAAATGATTCATGAATTGATATATGATTCGGCAGCACTTGAAAAATTTGGCCGTGAACAATATCTGATGAAGAAAGATAATGAGGATATCTTTTTGGTTGTAAAACAGAATGCAGAAAAAAAATAGTCAGAGGTCTTAATATAAAGGCTTCTCAAAAATTCGGAAACGTTTATACACCCTGCCGCCAACTTTTTCCATTTCGGCCCGAACCTTATGGTTGTGTTCCAGTTCCAGATGTGAATCGATAACTGTTTTCCCGGCCCGTCGGGCTGAATCAAACATTTTGATTCCCATAATTACATCCAGGCCCTTGCCCTGATAATCGGGATGGATCGCACCCAATAACAGATTTAACTGCTTGCTTTTTTTGCCTGCTTTTAAAATATGAATAAAACCAAATGGCAGCAAATAACCTCTGGCTTTTTGAATTCCCTTGCTGATGTCAGACATCCCGATCACAAATGCAACAACTTCATTCTGATTATCGACAATGAGTTTGATAAACCGTGGGTTGATGAGGTATAAGTAACGATTGGCAAAATCATCCATTTCATCTTCAGTAAAGGGCCAGAATCCATAAATGCCAACAAAGGTTTGGTTAACCAAATTGAGTACCGGCCTGATGTAAGGTTTTACTTTTCGTCGGGAGCTAAATTCCAAAACTTTTAGCTGATGATTTTGTTGTTCAAATCGAACCCGAATTTTTTTGTAGAATATGGGTTCTTCCTGAGGTATCGGTATTTTATATACGACAAGATCTACCTTCTTTGTAAAACCTTCATTTTCGGTCAGGTTTATCATATATGGGAAGCTGCAATTGGTTGCAATAACGGTAGGCTCCTCAAACCCTTCTGCCAAAAAACCCTGGGGATCTTTATCTGTAAATCCAAGCGGACCTACAATCTTATGCATCCCTTTCGATTTGCCCCATTGGGCAATGTAATCAATTAAAGCGTGGTATATTTCCTGATCATCCCAACATTCAATAAACGAAAACCTTACATCCTTCTCATGGTGCTGTTTGTTGTACTTATGATTGATAATGCCCATTGCCCTGCCCACAACTTCCTGCTCCCGCAACGCTAAAATTAAAATGGTATCGCAATAAGAAAATGCCTTGTTTTTTTTCGGATTGAAGAATTCCCTGTCATCCATGTAAATAGGCGGCACCCAGTTTTGATGGTTCTTATGTATGATGGCAGGAAGATGAATAAAAGTGTGTAATAGCTTTTTTGAGTTAACAATCTGGATTGTTGGTTTCATTAGCAGCTTCTTCAATTATATTGCAAGATAATTAAAGAATCGTGAATTAAAAGTGAAATTTTTTGTGTATTGATAGACGCTCGGATTGCAAATCCAAGCAGGGATGTCTCGACGGGCTCGACATGACTAATAGCTGGCAATTTTCAGATTTTTTGTATAGATCGAGAAATATTATTCTAATCCCAACGCTTTAATCAGGTCAACCGGCAAAATGGGTCGGCCCTGAACATTTATGGAAGTCCCAATCACCAGTGCTTTTACAATCAATTTTTTGTCCGGCAGGCGGTAAATATTTTGGTAAAATCCAAACCTGAGTGGAGAAATTCTTTCAATCTTTACCGTAACGGCAAATTTATCTCCGCTCCTGAGTGGATGCTGATAATCAATTTCCACCCTTTTAACAATTAAATGGATTCCCTTAGCCGTTAATTCGGCAAAATCTATATTAATGGATTTTAAATATTGATGGCGCGCATGTTCGAGATAATTCTGGTAAACGGAATTATTCACAATTCCTTCCATGTCGCATTCATAATCGCGAACATCCATTTCGTGCATAAATTCGAATTCTTCCATAAGCTAATTATTGGGGGTCAACATCAATAATAATGTAAACT
>CAYNTB010000391.1:0-2969 GCA_964399905.1 uncultured Bacteroidales bacterium
TTAATATTACTTTGTTTGCTAATGGGAATTCTGCTGTTGCAGATTTTTATCCATCTTTTTACGGCACTATTGATTGAGCTGGCAAAAATAGTAAAAATTAATTAAGGGAAACAAAATAACTGTAAAAAGTTTCCTTGGTTTCCCGAAATGCAAGCGGGCATTCATTTTAATTCATATCCCGATTTTTTGATCCGCCTTCGTCTTCGTTATGGCGAACGTGAAGGCAGTGGTATATTTCCCCCAAGCCTACTGCGAAATTTTGTTTCCAAAGCATGCTTTGTGGTTCATCATATTGATTTATTTGCTGGTATTGAGTATTTCGTTTAAAATAAGTCGATTATGGATAAACAATATTTTTTAACGCTTGATTTTTGTGTCATAAATAGTAATACATTTGATCCATTTTCTTAAAATAATTAAGCAATGTATTGTTTATGAGAAAGAAAATTCCACTGTGGATCAAAATTATTGTTGGCATGTTCCTCGGAATAATCTGGGGCATGATTGCCGTGCATTATGGCCTGGAAAAATTTACTTCTGATTGGATCAAACCCTGGGGCACAATTTTTATTAACCTCTTAAAACTTATCGCCATTCCATTAATTTTTGTTTCACTTGTGAAAGGGGTTGCAAGTGTAACTGATATAACAAAGCTGGCCAGGATCGGCGTGAAAACAGTTTCCTTATACCTGATATCAACCATTATTTCAATCATATTCGGTCTCATTCTGGTAAATACATTCAAACCGGGCAATACTTTCCCGGAGAAAAAAAGACAGGAACTTCAGGCCATGTATGAACATAATGTAAAGCAGAAAGAACTTATGGCCGAAGATGTAAAAAGCCGCTCACCTCTTTACATAATAGAAGATCTGGTACCAGATAATATTTTTAAAGCCGCATCAAGCAATACACAGATGTTACAGATCATTTTCTTTTCTATTTTATTTGCCATTGCCATGTTGATGCTGGAATCCAAACAGGTAATTTCCGTAAAAAACTTATTCGACAGCCTTAACGATATTATTTTAAAAATAGTGGATATCATTATGAAGTTTGCTCCGGTCGGAGTATTTGCACTATTAGGGGCATTGATTGCTGATTTTTCAGGTGATGCGAATTTGTTTTTGGCACTGGGCAAATATGCTTTAATTGTAAGTGTCGGTTTAATCGGGATGTTGTTTATTCTATATCCACCCATGATTATCCTGTTTACAAAAGTGAAGTTAAAAAAGGTATTCAGGGCCATATTGCCAACGCAAATGGTAGCTTTTTCAACGAGTTCTAGCAATGCGGCATTACCGGTAAACCTTCGGCAGTGTACAAAAGAATTAGGAGTTTCTGAAGGAGTTGCAAATTTTGTATTGCCTGTAGGAGCCACGATAAATATGAACGGAACTTCATTTTATCAGGCTATTTCAGCCATTTTTATTGCCCAGGTATTTGGATTGGATTTGAGTTTGATGCAACAATTAACGATTGTGTTAACTGCCACACTTGCTGCCATTGGCACACCCGGTGTGCCCGGTGGAGGCGTAATTATGATGGTGATCGTGTTGAGTGCCGCAGGGATTCCAGCTGAGGGATTAGCCTTGATACTCGGAATAGACCGGCCACTTGATATGATTCGGACAGCCGTGAATGTTTCCGGAGATGCCATCGTGGCAGTTGTGGTTGCCCATAGCGAAAAAGAACTCGATTATTCAGTTCAACAATCCGGCTCAGCGAAAAAATAAAGCCTTATGTTTTTTTCGGGTTTTTAATGATCCAGGACATTTTATGGGCAATTATAAGAATTACGATTGCCATTATAAGTAAAATAGAAAGAAACCATCCCCCAAATCCGTTTACAAACAAAATTGGTGCAAATGTGATGATCAATATTTCAACTGGAGCAATTGGCAGATAGGCAAGCGCATAATCTTCCAGGGTTTTACTTCTCATTTTTGGGTCAACAATCCTTAGTAATGCAATTCCCATAGCCATGGTACCCGTCCACCATCCCCAGGCAAAAATCGATCTTTCGAACCAATAATTTTTAAGTAACCTGCGTCCCAGGAAAAATGTGACCGACCATGCCAGAATGGTCCCGAAAATAATGAGTAATATCAGCGGAAAAGCATATTTTAGAACAATGTTCAATTTGATGGATGCCACTCCAAAAGCAACCAACAGGTCTGTAAAAGTACCACTTAATCTGGAAATCTGGTTGGGGCAGATATAATCGGTTACATTAAATTTGTCGAATATCTTTTTAAAAATCAACCCGATAATAAATGCACACGAAAAAACCGGCAATTCCAGTTTTGGAGCATAACCTTTTACCCCCTGACTTATCAGATAACCGATAAAAGCGATAAGAAAAACGATGGCAAGATGAAATGCCAGCGAATCGATTGATATGGAGGAGGTGGTACTAAATCCGGCTGCTTCTCTTTTTTCTTTTGGGATCAGCCCGGTTCTTAATTCATTCGGAAGTTCCGAGAAATCTTTAATGAATTCAGTATCTCCTTTTCTTGCGGCTCTTTTTACAAGTATCAGGCCACCAATGATGGATAATATAATTCCGATGGTGGCTGTTGTCATTCCCAAGCTTTTTGCTTCATCCCAACCAAGACCCTCGAATGCCGATCCCATTGCTGCCGCTGTTCCGTGACCGCCATAAAATCCTGTAGGGAGCATAATTCCAAAAGCCGAATTAAGGTTTGGCCAAATAATGTTCAGAACAAATAACCCAAAGAATCCGGCAATTGACCATTGAAGAAGCATCCCCAATTGTGCATAAGCCCATATTGAACCCACCCTGCCTTTTACTTCTTTAAAAGTAAATTTTGGAGAAGCCAGAGGAATTGAAGCAAAAACAATGGCAATTAAAATTGCTGAATATGTACCCAGGTAATTTGAAAAGGGAAGCAAGCCAAACCCATTGGGGCCTAGGGTCAATCCTAGAAAACCTGCGATAAGGCAGG
>CAYNTB010000392.1:0-2963 GCA_964399905.1 uncultured Bacteroidales bacterium
CTTCTTTATCTAAAATCGAAATACTTGGATTTTTAGATTTTGAACGTGATTCAATAATAACTTTGTCTTTATATCCTGTTTGCTCGTCCGATTCAACACGGTAAGTTTGTCCTTCAATAATATTATTGAAAACAATTTTACCATCAACTTCAGAAAGAATTACGGCATTATATGGATCCCATGAACTGATTAAAGTTCCTTTTGTGACTTCATCACCATTTTTAACCATCAAAGATGAGCCATAAGGAATATTACCTGAAGTTAAAACAATTCCAGTCTTTTTGTCGACGATACGCATTTCAGCAGAACGGCCAACCACTACATCGAAGGTTACTCCTTCTGCATTTTTATATTCAACTGAACGCAGTTCATCAATTTCAATAATTCCCGAGAATTGAGCTTCAATTTTTGAGCTAATTGCAATGTTTGAAGCAGTACCACCCACGTGGAATGTTCGCAGTGTAAGCTGTGTTCCGGGCTCTCCAATCGATTGGGCTGCAATTACTCCAACAGCCTCACCTTTTTGAACCATGATGCCAGAGGCAAGATTTCGTCCGTAACATTTTGTACAAACGCCATGTTTTGATTCACAAGTTAATACCGATCTGATTTCAACAGATTCAATAGGTGACTCTTCGATAATGGCACAGATATCTTCGGTTAATTCTTCACCCGCTTTTATAATCAATTCATCCGTTAACGGATGGAAGATGTCATGAACAGTTGTACGACCTAAAATCCGGTCATATAAAGTTTCAACAATTTCTTCATTTTTCTTGAGTGCGGTTGTTGTTAATCCACGAAGTGTTCCACAGTCTTCTTCAGAAATAATAACATCCTGTGCCACATCAACCAGACGTCTTGTCAGATAACCGGCAGCAGCAGTTTTAAGTGCGGTATCGGCCAAACCTTTACGACCACCGTGTGTTGAAATAAAGTATTCCAATACTGACAAACCTTCTTTAAAGTTTGAAAGAATTGGGTTTTCGATGATTTCACCACCGGTTGCACCTGATTTTTGCGGTTTTGCCATCAATCCCCGCATACCTGATAACTGACGAATTTGTTCTTTTGATCCCCGGGCTCCTGAATCCAACATCATGAAAACAGAATTAAAGCCTTGTTGATCATTCGAGATTTGATCCATCAGTGTATGGGTAAGCTGAGAATTTGTATGTGTCCAGATATCAATAATTTGATTATATCGTTCGTTATTGGTAATGAAACCCATATTATAGTTATTCATTACTTCGTCGACCTCTGCATTGGCTTGTGCGATAAGCGACTCCTTTTGCTCCGGAATCAATACATCACCCAAATTAAAGGATAGTCCACCTTCGAAAGCCATGTTGAATCCCAGATATTTAATATTATCCAGAAATTCAGTTGTGGCAGCGGTTCCTGTTTTTCTCACGATATCGCCAATGATATCTCTTAATGCTTTTTTTGTTAAAAGTTGGTTGATATACCCATATTCTTCGGGTACAACCTGGTTAAACAATACCCTTCCAGCCGTGGTTTCAATCATTTTATTAACGATTTTTCCATCTTCGACATCATTAACTTTTACAAAGATAACAGCATGAAGATCAACTTTTTTCTCGTTATATGCGATGATTACTTCCTGTGGAGAGTAAAATCTATATCCTTCTCCTTTTACGGGATGTTCAGGTGTGCTTTTTCTGCCTTTGGTCATATAATACAAACCTAAAACCATGTCCTGAGAAGGTACCGTGATCGGTGCTCCGTTTGCAGGGTTGAGGATATTATGTGAGGCAAGCATCAATATTTGTGTTTCGAGGATCGCGGCATTTCCAAGTGGAACGTGCACAGCCATCTGGTCACCATCAAAGTCGGCATTAAATGCTGTACAAACTAAGGGGTGCAATTGGATGGCTTTACCTTCGATCAATTTAGGCTGAAATGCCTGGATACCCAAACGGTGAAGGGTAGGGGCACGGTTCAGCATAATCGGGTGTCCTTTTAAAATGTTTTCGAGAATATCCCAAACCACCGGATCTTTACGATCGACAATTTTCTTGGCAGATTTAACCGTTTTTACGATTCCTCTTTCAAGCATTTTGCGAATGATGAATGGTTTGAATAATTCAGAAGCCATATCTTTCGGAATACCACATTCATTAAGTTTCAATTCTGGTCCAACGACAATTACCGAACGGCCTGAATAATCAACTCTTTTACCCAATAAATTTTGACGGAAACGACCTTGTTTACCTTTCAAACTGTCGCTGAGGGATTTTAATGCCCTGTTTGATTCGGTTTTAACCGAATTAGCTTTTCTTGAGTTATCAAATAATGAATCAACAGCTTCCTGCAACATACGTTTTTCATTACGCATAATTACATCCGGAGCTTTGATTTCGATTAATCGTTTGAGTCGATTGTTGCGAATGATTACCCTTCGGTATAAATCGTTTAAATCGGAGGTTGCAAATCGGCCACCATCCAGGGGTACCAAAGGCCTTAACTCTGGTGGAATTACCGGAACCACTTTAACGATCATCCATTCAGGCCTGTTTTCGATACGATTACGGGCATCGCGGAATGCTTCAAAAACCTGAAGGCGTTTAAGGGCCTCAGCTTTTCGTTGTTGTGAAGTTTCGGTATTGGCTTTGTGCCTCAGGTCGAAAGACATTTGATCGAGGTCGAGCCGTGCGAGCAAATCATGAATTGCCTCAGCACCCATTTTGGCAATAAATTTGTCAGGGTCTGAGTCATCCAGATATTGATTTTCAGCCGGAAGGGTTTCTAAAATCTCGAAATATTCTTCTTCTGTTAAGAAGTCGAGATATTCGATACCATCCGCAGCTTTTACACCGGCATTTATTACGATATAGCGCTCATAATAAATTACCATGTCGAGTTTTTTGGTTTGCAGACCAAGCAGTGCACCAATTTTATTCGGCAGTGATCGGAAGTACCAAATATGGGCGACAGGAACA
>CAYNTB010000393.1:0-2958 GCA_964399905.1 uncultured Bacteroidales bacterium
TTTTCTTAAGCACTATAGGTATTAATATTCCTATCAAGCTTTTTAAATAGGCCCTGCAAAACGGTACCCGGACCAACTTCAACAACTGTTTTGGCACCATCGGCCAAAATATTTTTCATGATTTGGGTCCAGCGAACCGGTGAAGTTAATTGGGAGATCAGATTTTTTTTGATAATTTCAGGATCGGTAACCGACTGTCCCGTAACATTCTGATAGATCGGACAAATGCCCTTGCTGAATTTTGTTGAATTGATGGCAGCAGCAAGCTCGATCCGGGCGGGTTCCATGAGGGGTGAATGAAACGCTCCACCAACCTTTAGCGGAATGGCACGCTTTGCCCCGGCTTCTTTTAATCGCTCACAGGCAATATTTACGCCTTCGTGCGAGCCTGAAATAACCAACTGACCCGGACAATTATAATTTGCCGGAACTACAACTTCATTGATTTTCGACAAGATATTTTCAACTTCTTCATCTTCGAGTCCAATAATCGCAGCCATTGTTGAAGGCTCTGCTTCACAGGCTTTCTGCATCGCCATTGCCCTGGCATATACAAGTTTCAACCCATCTTCGAATAATAAAGTTTTATTTGCAACAAGGGGCGAAAATTCTCCCAATGCTGGGTAAATTTGGTCTGCTTTAAATCCTCATCTGTACCTTCGAACATAATATCGGTAATACGAAATTTCAGAATATCGTTGGCTTTTTCAAATAAGGTTTTAGCCAGCGTAGATTTTTCATATAAATCCTTCCCCATACCAACAAACTGCGCTCCCTGTCCGGGAAATACGAATGCTTTCATACTCTTTATTTAAAATATTAGATTAAATGCCTTGCTTCCTCTTCCGATTTATTTTCGGTTTCCTAAAAAGCGAAGCAAAAATAGGAATAAATTTATAAAGTCGAGGTAAAGATTTAATGCCCCTAAAATAATCAGTTTATTTGAGGGTAAGGCTCCATACATTTGACCACTGCCAATTCTTTTTAATTTCTGAACATCGTAGGCAGTTAATCCTGTAAATACCAGCACCCCTATAAAACTGATAACATATTCGAGAGAACTGCTGTGCATGAAAAAATTTGCAATGCTTGCTATGATAATCCCAAACAAACCCATCATCATTAATGAGCCAAATTTTGTAAGATCCGTTTTGGTAGTATAGCCCAAAAATGCCATTACGCCAAAAGTTGCCGATGTAACAATAAATGTAAGGAATACCGAACTTGCGGTATAAACCATTAAAATAAAACTAAGACTCATTCCCATTAAAACGGAAAAAACCATGAATAACAATGAGAGCGTGCCAAATGACAGACGGTTTAACCCAAAGGAGATTATCATGACAAAAGCAAAGGGTGACAAAGTGACAATCCATCCCAGGGTATTCATTCGCCCGGTTTCAAGATTTATTAAACTCCCGATCAGGCTCTGATCTGAGGCAAAGAAATAAGAAGTAAGGGCTGTGATAGCGAGTGCCAGAAACATCCATGAAAAAACATTGGCAATAAATGAGTGGGCCATTGAACCCGTTTTAATGGTCTGATCTGCTGATCCGTAATAATTGTTTTGTATGTTCATTTTGTTAAAATAAAATTAATCGAGAAAACCTCATCTTTTATTCATTAATGTAATTTTGAACCAATTAAATGAATAAACTCGGCACGCGTTTTCTCGTTTTTAAACGCACCGGTAAAATCAGAGGTGGTCGTTACAGAATTTTGTTTTTGAACACCTCTCATGGCCATACACAAATGTCGTGCCTCAATTACAACTGCCACTCCTAACGGATTCAGCGTTGTTTGTATTGCATTCTTGATCTCCGTCGTTAAACGTTCCTGTACCTGCAACCTTCTGGCATAAGCTTCAACAACCCTTGCAATTTTACTCAAACCGGTAATGTACCCGTCAGGGATGTAGCCCACATGTGCCTTCCCAATAAAAGGGATCATGTGATGTTCGCATAAAGAATATATTTCTATATCTTTAACGATGACCATTTCCCGGTAATCTTCCTTGAATTTTGCCGACAACAGAATTTCAACAGGATCATGATCATAACCCTGGGTAAGAAACTGCATGGCTTTTGCCACTCTTTCAGGTGTATCCTTTAAACCTTCCCTTTGGGGATCTTCTCCTATCAGCCCCAAAATATCTTGATAATGTTCGCTTAATCTTTTTATGGTTTCAGGATCATGCCGCTCAATTTTTTCGTATCCCATCATTATTAATAAGTTTAGAATTGTTTTAAAATTTAAGGTTTGGGCCCAAGTATTCCACAAAATTATTCTCGGACTCGTATATTTTAACTGAATGTAGATTGGCCGTTAATTCTTTTAAAGGCTCTTCCAGTTCTTCCCATATTGCAATAGCCAGGTTTTCTGTTGATGCCAGCTTTCCTTTCATAAAATCGACCTCAATATTGATATTCTTATGATCTATTTTATCAATAATATATTTATTTATGACCTTGCTAAGTTCTTTTAAATTTATCAGAAATCCGGTTTTGGGATTCACTTCGCCTTTTATGGTAACATATAAAACATAATTATGCCCATGCCAATTTGGATTTGAGCATTTCCCAAATACTTCCAAGTTTTTTGCATCCGAATATTCTGGCCTGAATAGCCGGTGCGCTGCATTGAATCGTTCACGTCTGGTAATAAAGATCATTTGCAATGATTTTCGATAAATAGTAAATGTATATTTTTTCTATAACTCAGCAAAATATCTGGATTAAAATTTCTAAAAGCGTGTACCGATCCAAACCCTGATCTGGTTCATTTCATAGTTGATATTGGTTTCACCAATGTCAAGTCTTGTGGCATTAAATCCGTAAACACCTCCGATGCCCATATATAAATGGTCTGAATTAAAACCGAAGGCAGCCCTTCCAAGCCATAGTGCAGTCAATTTATGGCCCCGGTTTGAGGTTGATTCTGCTTCGTAATTATAATGCT
>CAYNTB010000394.1:0-2956 GCA_964399905.1 uncultured Bacteroidales bacterium
CCTGTATACCCCCGGGATTGGTCTGATAAACACCGGCTTCGGTTTCCTGAAGAAGTTCATTGTTTCCAGCATCATCGCTGATGATGATCCGGGCATTTGATAAGGGTTGAAAATCAGTTTCCTCAATGGGTGAAGAAGTTGAGAGTAAAATTGTATAAGGCCCTGGTTCATTGGTTATTTTTCCGTCAACAACAAGCAAATTTTCATAATCGGCATGTAATTGGGGCCAGTATTTTTCAGAACAAGATAATGCGATCATCAGCATGCTGATAAGCGTCAGAGGCAATACTTTTCTTAGATGAGCTTTTTTAATCTGCATAATTTCCAAGTTTGAAATTATAGGTCAATGATACAATCGGGCTCCCGAAGATGGATAATTTATACCCATTTATCTGGCCTTCTTCGTATCTGAAATAAACCGAATATGCATTTTTACGTCCAATCAGGTTGTAAACCGAGAAAGTCCATGAGCCATGCGCCAGTTTCTTTTTCTTCAGGTTGCCTTCAACAGATAGAGAAAGATCAATCCTAAAATAGTCAGGGATCCGGTATTCATTTCTTTTAGAATAATGTAATGTCTTAAAACCGTTTTGATAATATACCGCTGTAGGGTAGGTGATCGGCCTTCCGGTAGAATAAACTACATTGCCCGAAATGCTTAATCGTCGTTTAAAACGGTAATTGGCCACAACATTTAAACTATGTGGTTTATCATAATTGGATGGATATGGATTGCCGAAATTGATTTGGTTCTCCGGAAATTCACTATCAACCAAAACGCTGGTGTTTGAAAATGTATAATTAAGCCAGCCATTCAGTTTACCTGAGTTCTTTTTGATCATAAATTCGATCCCATATGCATCGAGTGTGCCCTGAAGTGTGCTTTGTTCAGAAAATTCATTCATGATCAAATCCGCACCATCTTTTATTTCAACAACATTTCTTGCATTTTTATAGTACCCTTCGAGTGATATCTCAAACTTATTGCCTCCCCAATATGAATTCATAAAAAGGCCCGCTGAAAATTGATCGCCAATAATCGGTTTAGTGTTATAATCGGTTAGTTTCCATTTATAATCCGGCGATATGGCAATGCTGTTGGAAAGCATAAAAATATACTGATGTTGTCTGTTGTATGAAAATTTTAATGAAAAATCATCATTAAACATATAATTGGCAGCCACTCTCCAATCAAGACCGCCATATGATTTTATGATTTCATTCTTATCAAAATGGAGGGTCTCAACGAAGTTGATATTTGTTTTGGGCAATCCTTCCAAATAAGTTGAAATATCCTGGGGACCCAGATATGCATACCAATTGTATCGCAGACCCAGACTAAGTATAACTGCTTTTGTAATGGACCACTCGTCACTTACAAATACTGCCGATTCCAATCCTTTTTCTTTACCCAAATCTGTTTGATCGATTAAGCTTTCGAGGCTCAGTGGCTCGTATGTTCCGCGGTTCACATTGTACAGAATGGAGTTTATGCCGAAATTTACTTTGTGCCCGATCAGGTTGTTGAGGTTTACACTTGCTTTTATTTCACTATGTGTTAGTTTATTTGAATGAACATAGGAGGCTACAGCAAGTTCATTGCTCTCTTCCGAAAAGTGGTAATTACTGTTAACGGCACTCAGGTCAAAACTATTTACCTTGTTAAAAATATGCTTCCAATGTAATGAAGCCCCGATATTTTGATACTCATAATTGGTCTTGTCGGCCAAATCCATCTGATCATAACTGTAATACGTAAAAATATTCAGCTGATCTTTAAGTCCGAAGTTTAGGGTAAGGTTTGTAACAGCATCGGCAAAATTTGCCGTACTGTTTTTGATATCCGGATTTTTTGCAAGCTTTAAAAGCCAGTCCGAATAGGTTGAACGTAATCCAACTAAGAAGCTACTCTTGCCTTTATTTATAGGGCCTTCAGCCATCACCCTCCCGGTGATGGGACTGATTCCTCCCTGGGCCGTATATTTTTCCTTATTGCCTTGTTTGGCAGTAATTTCAAAAATAGAGGAGAGCCTGCCTCCGTATTTTACCGGAATATTGCTTTTATAAAGTGCAAATTCATCAATCACATCCGAATTGAAGGCAGAGAAAAATCCGGATAAATGAGCTGTATTGTATATCGGCAAATGATTGATGTAAAACAAATTTTGATCCGTCGGGCTTCCCCTCACATTAAAACCTGCCGAACCTTCTCCAACGGTCTGTATTCCTGGCAACAGCAAAGCCACTTTAACGATATCTCGCTCGCCCATAACCAATGGAATTTCTTTCACACTCTTTGCAGTCAGTTTTTCAATGCCCATTTCAGTTCCGCTAACCTTGTTGTACTTTTGCGCACTAATCACCGCTTCATCCAGTAATATGGCTTCTTCTTCCAGAAATACCTCAAATGAACCATCCGATAATACCTCAACATTTATCTTTTCTTCATGGCTTCCTAAATGTTGTATTATTAAATTATGTTTACCCAAACCGAGGTTAAGCTTAAAATATCCATTTTCATCGGTGGCAACACCAAGGCTTAAGTCTGAGATTGCAACCGTGGCGCCTGCGATGCCCTCTTTGGAGATTGCATCTTTAACGTAGCCACTTACAATGGCTTTGGTTTTGTTGTAGCCTTCTTTTTTGGTGCCAACTATAATTTCTCTGGCAACATACTCTTTTTTAGTTTGAATATATGACGTTTCATCTTTCTCTGAATCCGTGGGTACCTCCCTGGCATCTTCATGATAATAATCCTTGAAAAATTCCGGGCTCAGATTCGTTTTAATGATATCTTTAGTAATAAATACTTGATTGTCCCGATCGATTACAAAATGATAACCCAATGGGTTAAGATGTTTTGCCAGGAGGAATTCCAGTGCAGCGGGCCAGGCATCCATTTCTCCGAACAAATCAGCCGTGTGCGACAAAACCCGCACCAGATTGGGATTGTACT
>CAYNTB010000395.1:0-234 GCA_964399905.1 uncultured Bacteroidales bacterium
GTAGGAGGTAATATATACAGAGGATTGCAAGGGGCGGCCAAAGGATTTGACCGGGTACAGGGAGATTATATGGGAATGCTGGCTACCGTCATCAACAGTCTGGCCCTACAAACTGCATTAGAGGAGGTTGGATTGAATACCAAACTGCTCTCTGGCTTAGCTATAAACCCAATTGCAGAACCCATGTCGGGAAGGATTGCACAAGCTTATTTGCAAGAAGGAAAGGTTGTTATT
>CAYNTB010000395.1:266-1766 GCA_964399905.1 uncultured Bacteroidales bacterium
AAAATATCCTCTAAAGAGGACTGGGTTGCAAAGGTTTGGTCGCTGCCATGTAATTATTAGTGGAGGAACCGGGAATCCTTATTTTACTACGGATACTGCGGCAGCACTCAGGGCTGTAGAAATAAAAGCCGATGCAATTTTTAAAGGAACCCGTGTGGACGGAGTGTACGATGCAGACCCGGAAAACAACCCTCAAGCGAAAAAATTCACCACGCTTAGTTTTGATGAAGCATATTCCAGGCAACTAAAAATTTTGGATTTAACAGCTTTTACCCTCTGTAAAGAAAATAATATGCCCATTTATGTTTTTGATATGAATGCGAAAGGGAATTTGGGAAGGGCTTTAAAAGGTGAAAATATCGGAACAATTGTAAAAAATTAATCACATCAAAGATTTTCTTAAATTTGGCACAAAAAAATAATTAAACTATGGATGAAGAAGTTCAGTTTTGTCTAGATGAAGCAAAAGAGAGTATGCAAAATGCAATGGTGCATCTTGAGCGGGAATTTCAGAAAATAAGGGCAGGAAAAGCCAGTCCGCAAATGCTTGATGGGGTGATGGTGAATTATTATGGTGTTCCTACACCCATTGCACAAACGGCAAATATAAATACCCCCGATCCACGACAAATTATCGTTCAGCCCTGGGATAAGACAATTTTGCATGATATTGAAAAAGCAATTTTAGCAGCCAATTTGGGATTTAACCCTTCAAACGAAGGTGAAGTTTTAAGAATACAGGTTCCGGCCATTACTGAACAAAGAAGATTGGAACTGGTTAAGCAGGCAAAAGCCGAAGCGGAAAAATCAAAAATTAGCATCCGTAATTCCAGACGGTCGGCCAATGAATATGTAAAACAACTCGAAAAAGATGGCCTGCCTGAAGATGAGGCAAAAAAAACCCAGGACAAAGTTCAGGATCTTACCAATGAGTATATCGATAAAATTGATAAACTTATTGAGACTAAGGAAAATGATATTATGAAAGTTTAATTTGCCAATCAGGTACTTTCTAAATTCTTTCTGTAATTTTTTTCACCAATCTCGACTGACTTAGAAATTCTTTCGCTACAATACGTATGACCGTATAAGAAGGGATTGCTAAAATCATTCCGGGTATCCCGGCCAAACTACCGGCCATGATGATCACAATAAAGATTTCGATGGGCCGTGATTTAACGCTGTTTGAATAGATCAAAGGCTGAAGCAATAAGTTGTCGATTAAATTGGCAAATGCAAAAACACCAATGATCCCAAAAGTTAGATAACCTATTTTATCATAGATGCCAAGGTCGAGTGCAGTTGTAACTCCAAATAAAACCCCCATACTGGCACCTATAATTGGCCCGAGATATGGAATAATGTTCATGAGTCCGCCTAAAAATCCAATGATCATTGCCCCTTTTATTCCAAGGATGGTAAGCCCGATTGTTATGAGCGTCATCATCGATAATACTTCGATCATCAGTCCAATAAAATACCTTGATAACAAGTAACGAG
>CAYNTB010000395.1:1776-2942 GCA_964399905.1 uncultured Bacteroidales bacterium
CAGTATAGGCTTCGGGGCTTAGCAGAATCACAAGGTTTTCGAACATTTTCTCCTCACGTAAAAAAAAGAAAGTGATGAACAATATCGAAAATAAGGCCATGAACAAAGTTCCCGTTGTGCTTAATAAATGTTGGGCCAGGCTTGAAAAGGTGGCTAAACTTACCATCGATTCCAATTGCTGTTGAACGGCTCCTTCGATGGTCCTGCTATCGGATAAAACATTGTATTTATTAAGAAATTCGGTAAGCGAAGCGATGGGTTGTTTATATTGTTCCATCAGTTTGGCAACATCCAGGCCGGAAATGACCTGGGCCTGTGACATAATTAAAGGCGTAATAAACCAAAGGAACCCGATAAATGCGGCTAATATTGTAAGTAGGGCAATCAAGGCACTTAAGGAGTGAGGCATGGTAAATTTCCATAACCTGATTTTATCGAGCCGTTTTACCATAGGATGCCCGATCATGGATAGCACGGCTGAGATAATCACATAAACGACAATATTGGAAAAATACCAAATCATAAAGATGGTAAACAAAAAACCCAGTGCTGCAAAAAAAATCCGATATTTATTGTTCATATAGAAATATTATATTTGAATTGAAGTCGTACTTCGTGTAAAGTTAAAATAATTTTTTGTATGGAATTCTTACATTTTTAAAACATACTCGAACCATGGGAAACCGAAATCATTTTATTGAAAAATTGAAAAAGCGCTGGGGTATTAAATCAGCCTATCAGGTGATTGTTATTTTAATCGTTTTTGCCTGTACGGGTTTTTCTGTTCTGTATGTAGAAGACCTGCTTTTAAAATACTTGCATATCAGCAAGTCCAATTCCTGGTGGGCCGCCGTTTTGATATTTGTTTTTCTGACTTTACCCATTTACAATATATTGCTTCTGATATACGGTTTTATTTTTGGGCAGTTTAAATTTTTCTGGAATTTTGAAAAGAAATTTTTTGGACGTATACTGAATCCTCGCAAAAAGTCAGATTAATTTGATTTGTAATACTTTAAGTGTAACTCCTCTCCGTCAAAAACCGCATAACTGAAGTTGGTGATCCAGTCGCCGAGTACAATTAATTCACATTTTTCTGTTAATGGGTGCTTTGTGGGAATGTGCATGTGCCCGAATATAAAATAATTGATATCCGGTATTGTTTT
>CAYNTB010000396.1:0-2942 GCA_964399905.1 uncultured Bacteroidales bacterium
GGAAGGTCATGAGGCCGCCATCGGATTAGATTTGCTGGCACACCCCGAACGTAAAGAAATTGTAGAAAAAACAATTGAAACCCAAAAAACATTTATTGCAGGGCCGGTCGAATTGGTGGAAGGCGGAATTGCATTCATTAGCTATACCCCGATTTTTGATAAAACCAAAGCCCCTGAATTAGAATTTTGGGGGGTGACAGATATCGTGATGTATCGCGATAAACTGCTGGAAGAGGCGAATCTTCATCATAAAGAATTTGGTTTTGTGTTTGCATTAAGAGGTTATAACGGGCTTGGGAGCAAAGGTGATGTTTGGTGGGGTGATGGATCATTGTTTTCCAGAAACCCAATCACTGTAAAAATTGATCTTCCTGATGGCGAATGGATATTAGGCGCCATGCCCGAAACCGGATGGCCGTCTTTTATAAATGAGGACCGGATACTGTTGGTTGTTCTTATTGGCAGTTCGCTCATAATTAGCGTGTTGATATGGTTGGTTATTAAGGCAGTAATGAAAATTCAAAAAAATGAACAGGAATTAAAGGCCATTTTTCAGTCGCTCGACAGCCTCATAATTGAATTTAACCATGAAGGCAGGTATCTTAAAATCCCTCCGGTTAATTCCGAACTGCTGGTTAAGCCAAGAGAGGAATTAATTAATAAAACCGTTTATGAAATTTTTCCAGAAGATTATGCGAAACTTTTCCACGACGCCATTAAAGCGTGCCTGGCAACCAGGAATTTAATAAAAATTGAATATCCTCTGCAAATTGGAAATCAGCAGAAATGGTTCTCAGCTACTGTTTCATGGAAATCTGAACATAGTGTTATATTTCATGCCATTGATACGAGCGGACAAAAAGAAGCATTAAAAAAAATTGTTGAATCAGAAAACAGCCTGCGCCTTCTGAATGCAACAAAAGATAAATTTTTCTCCATCATTGCACACGATTTAAAAAGTCCTTTCAACACCATTCTTGGTTACAGCGATCTGTTAAAAAGTGATTTTGACATGATAGATGTAGAAGAGCAAAAAAAATTGATTCACGAAATAGACAGTTCGGCCCGAAGTACTTATGAATTGCTGGAAAATTTACTTTTATGGTCCAATTCACAGAGTGGAAAGATAGAGATTGACAAAGAAAATTTTAATTTAAAGTCAATTGTTGAGAATGCCATTGGGCCGTATGTACCTGGTGCCGATAAAAAACGAATTGGGTTTCATCTCAATATCCCCGAAAACTTAATGATCAGGGCCGATAAATTTACCATAAGAACCATCGTCGCCAATTTGTTCAATAATGCGATCAAATTCACACCGGTAAATGGAAAGGTTGAGATAAGTGTAATCAAACGTGAGGGTGAGATAGAATTTTGTGTTGAAGATAATGGCGTTGGTATTCCACCGGAGATCATCCCACATCTTTTCCTGATAGAGAAAAATAATTCGACGATTGGAACCAATAATGAAAATGGCACAGGATTGGGGCTCATACTTTGTAAAGAGTTTGTTGAAAAACATAAAGGGAAAATTTGGGTAGAAAGTGAACAGGGCAAAGGCTCACGTTTTTATTTTACCTTGCCTTTGTAGCAGGCCGGATTTTGTTTATTAAAGGTTAAATAAGAGAGAAGATAAACAAGAACCTTTTGGCATTCGTCTTGATACCGAATGGAATTCTAATTGTTTTATTTTTTCTTTAATCTTTTTAATTCTTCTTTGAGTTCGATCATTCTCAGTTCGCGGCCAACAAACAAACTGTTTAATTCCTCCAGTTCTTTGGCTTTTTCTTCAAGTTCGTGGGTGCGTTCTTTTACTAAATCTTCGAGGTTCTTGCGATATTTTTCAAGTTCCGCCTCCGATTTCTTGATAATGGTAACATCCACCGTGAACCCAAATATTTGTTTTGGGGTGCCATCCGTTTGTCTCAGGAAAATGGTTTCTTTGGAGAGCAGCCAAACCCACGAACCGTTTTTATGTTTCATACGGTATTCGTGCTGAATAATTTCTTCATCTTTTGCCATTTGGTAGCGAGGCACAATGTTGTTTAAGTAGGTTGTTAAGTCTTCGGGATGCATTAAATTGGTAATTACATTGCCCCCCATTTCTTTAATTTCTTTTATGGTGTATCCAAGTATTCTGGTAATGCCCAAATTGCTATAAATATTTTGCTTATCGATGATGTCATAGATGTAAATAATATCAGGAGAGGTATTTAGGATTGATTCTGTAAAAGATTGATTTCGCTTTAACTGTCGTTCAATTTCTTTGCGGCTCGAAATATCAGTCATGATGTGCAAGAAAAATTCCAATTTACCTTCAGGGTCGAAAATGGGCGAGCATGAAACAATATATTCTTTGTTGTCTATTTCAACTAACATTTCGTTGCGGGAAGTTGAATTATTGTGCATTGCTTTTCTCAGCGGACAGCCCTTGGGAGGTTCTTCTTTCTGGTGGAACAGTGTATGACATTTTTTACCAATGATATCATCACGTTTTAAATTAAAGTTGGTCAGGGTTGCCTCATTCACATACTTTATAATATGATCCTTCCCTATTAATTGGACCGGATATCCGATAATGTTAAAAATGGTTTCCCAGTCGCGCCTTGATTTTTGAAGTTCGCGGCTACGTTCTTCTATTTTAACTTCCAGTTCTTTATTTAAGTTGAATAATTTGGTTTCGGCATCCATTCTGGTTTTTTCGTCTTTCCTGATCCGAAAGTATGCTGCTAAAATAATTGCAAGCCCGATCACCCATAGAATAAAATAGAGGTAATAGTGATGGGATTTATGATGAGTGGTCAGCACATTAAAACGATCTTCCGGATAAGAAACACTTAAGCCTCCGATGATGTCATTTAATTGATAATCCTGTTTCTTATGACACTCTAAGCAACTTGCTTCGGCCAATAAAGGCTGCATATAGCGCAAATACCTTTTGC
>CAYNTB010000397.1:0-2935 GCA_964399905.1 uncultured Bacteroidales bacterium
AAAAAAGCAACATCTATTTTGGGATCTTTATTTTGATCATACGCTGTAATGGCTTCAGAAAGTTCTTCAGAACTTGAAATTTTTTTAATATGCAGGCTTTTGTAAAAAAAGGTTTCTTCTCCTATTTCCTTTTGAAAGTCGGTAAAGGCACGCAGCGTATAATCACCGGGTTCCAAATCTTTGGGAATTTTAATATTCCCGGAACTTGCCCCATAGCTGATCGGATAAACGCCACTATAAATTGTTGCCCCATTTTTATCAACAACATCGGTGTACATATTAAAAAAACCATCGATAAACTTTTGGTTTTCGCCATCCAAATAATAGGCTCTGAACCAAATTGAATCGCCGAGAAAATAAAAATCACAATCGGTATGCAGATACAACTTCGCATGAAGCAGTACTTCATTTTTATCCAGAATGTTTGCGTTCGGTTGCGAATAAGAAATGTTTTGAATAAGCAGGATGGCAACGAACATAATAGTCAGGCAGTTTGATCTTTTCATGATGAAGAATATTAATAAAACTAACATTTATCAATCTTAAATTAAATTATGTGGGGAGCATAATCGATTGATTTTAAGCAATAATGATGCCAAATTAGATATTTAAAAATCTGGGATTGGAGGGATGGATTCCCTAATTGGGGAAGCCATCCCTATGTTTCATTTATTCACAATATCTTGCGATCTGAATAAAAAATCAGCCGATTGTAATATTTTTGCTTTTAAATTTTCAGGATAATCCGGATGGTCCTGTAAAAACTGATGTACAATCTGATTGGCCGCTGCCGATTGATATCCGCCCAAAACGGCATCCAACCATTGTTTTGGGAAGAAGATATCGCCGGTGATCTGAATTTCCTGCAAAAGCTCCAGACTTTCATACAAATATTTTATTGAATAATCGGCGCGTAACGGATGATTTAGAAAATTTATAGCAGTAACCACCCATCTTTCGTGTTCCCTGTTAACAGGGCTTTTCAAGCTTGTAAAAAATAAATCTCTTATAGCCGGGTCGTTGGAAAGGGCCGGGGCCACAAATTCAATTTCAGCCCTGCGATCGGGATTTTGGATTCTTTCGATTTGCTTATTTATAATTTCAGTGCTCTTTTCAGGCAACTTTAAAGCCAGTGTATAAGCCAGCCCGGTTTGGTCGTTTGGTGATAAGCTTAGGTTTTTCACTTTTAATTTCCCGTCCCAGATATTGAAAAGTTTATTCAGTGCCTGATCGCTTAATGCCAGGTTTTCAAAACTGTTAAAATAATTTTTTCTGAGGCCGTTATCTTCGGTTTCTTCAAGTAGTTTCCATAATAAATTCTCCGACTCTTCAACCTTCATTAAGCGTTCCTCCGGGCTTAAAAATTGCCAGAAAATGGTTGAAGTCTGTGAAAGTATTCTTGAGATCAAGAGTGGGTCGGTTTCTGTTAGCAGTGCATTTAAATGCGTTTGATATAATTGGTTTTTATCCACATTATTGTTCAGCATATTTTCCCACAGATTAAGCCAGGCAATGCCTTTGAGCATGGGATCGTTCATATTCTGAATTTCGGACAGTAAAAAGTTTATACTAGTCTCATCCATTTCGAAATATCCATAAGCTGAACCATCGCTATTTGGAATTATCAATTCGGGGATCTTCCGGCCCGAAAATTCTGGTATTGCTATTTCCTTTTCCCCGAAGTTCACCGTTACCTTTTGATTTTCTGAACGATCCGAATAAAAAATACCAACGGATAATTTCTGGGGCCAGATTCTATCTTTACCAAAAGGATCGGATTGATCCAATCTAAAGTTGGCAATTTTATCTCCTGTAATTTCAAAAGCAGTTTTAATGGTTGGCATCCCGGCTTCTTTGACCCAGATTTGGCTCCAGGCTTCCAGATCCGCTTCGGTTTGTTTATTTAAAATTTGAATCAACTGATCCCAGGTTGCATCACTATAAGCATACTGTTTGAGGTATTCCTGCAAGCCTAACTGAAGTTTTTCGGCACCCATAATATTTTCCAAATGAAGCATCACAATGGGGGCCTTATTATAAATGATTCCGCCATAAAGCGAACCGGCATCTTTCATATTGTCCAGCTTTTGCCCGATTGGATTGGCACCCTGGGTCCGGTCAATCTCATAAGCAGCCGGATAGCGTGACAATAAAAATTTTAGGTCGTGATTTATATCAGGGAAACTTGGACTCACTATTTTATCAGACATGAAACCAGCAAAAACTTCTTTCAGCCATACATCATCAAACCATTGCATGGTAACATAATCGCCAAACCACATATGTGAGGTTTCATGGGAGATTAATCCGGCCCTGCCAAGTTTTTGGTTTTGGGTTGCATTGTCTTCCAAAAACAATGAATTGGCACGATAGAGGATGGCCCCTGCATGTTCCATTCCGCCATATTGGAAAAAAGGAATGGCCACAAAATCAAATTTTTGAAAAGGATATTTTACTTGGGTATAATCTTCCAACCAATTCAGGGCCTTTGCATGTAAATTAAAAATTTCATCCACATTTTGTTTTACAAGCGTTGAATCAGGTTCGCGGTGAAACATATTTATTTCCCGACCATCAATATTTCTTGTTATTTTTTGAAACTTACCGGCAGCGAAAGAAAAAAGGTAAGTACTTAATTTTTCGGTTTTTGAAAATTGAATGTTTTTTTTGCCCGATTCTTCATCAATCACTGTATTGGTTTCGGCTCCATTTGCAACCGCGGTCCAGCTTTCGGGAATGTCTAGATTTAGGGTGTATCTGGCTTTCATGTCAGGCTGATCAAAACATGGGAATGCAGTTGAGGCACGGTCAGGAACAAAAAGGGTGTATAAAAATTCAGGATTTCTGTTGAGTGAAGTTTCTCCCGCTCTGAAAACAATATTGATCGTATTTAACCCTTTTTGTAGGGATGAATTGGGGATGATGATATGCCCAG
>CAYNTB010000398.1:0-2935 GCA_964399905.1 uncultured Bacteroidales bacterium
CCATGAGTGGTTTGTTACATTGAGAGCAGCGAGGTTTATCGATGAAGAAGATCTAAACAGAAATTTTCCGGGTAAAGAAGCCGGAAACGAGAGTCAACAATATGTGTATAAGATAGCCAAAAACATTTTGCCAGCCTTTGATTTTCATATCGATATGCATACTGCCAGCTTTGGCCGGATCAACACCTTATATGTCAGGGCCGATTTTAAAAGCGACACCCTGAAGATGATGGCAAAACTTCAGCAACCGGATATCATTCTCAACAGTCCCTCACCATCTTCTCCCAACGCAAGCACCTGGACCATCAGGGGCGAAGCAGGTTTTTACGGAATTCCAAGTATTACCGTCGAATACGGGAACCCTCAGGTATATCAACCTGAACTCATTCAAAGGGGTTATCTGGGTATCAGGAATACACTTAGCTGGCTAAAGATGTATGACGAACAAATGATTTCCGACCTAAAAGATGAAGCGGTTTATTGCAAAAAATCTTACTGGATTTATATGAAAGAAGGGGGTTTTCTGGAAGTTCTGGTTGATCTGAATCAAAAAATTGAACAAGGCCAAAAAATTGCCATTGTCAAAAATGGATTTGGTCAGATTCTCAACGAATACCATGCCCCGGAGTCGGGAATCATTATCGGGAAGAGTACCAATCCGGCCAATATGAGTGGGGGAAGAATCATTCATCTGGGTATTCTTTATTAAAACATATTCATGCATTGGTTCAACCGTCAAATGGCAACATTAACCCTATCAATTAATTCGTTATATTTATAAGCTATGAACTCATATTATTTTCTGATCGGCCTCTGTATCGTACTGATTTTATCTTTTTTTGCGAGTGCCCTGGCAAAAAAAACCAATATTCCCAGTGCACTTATTTTAATGATTATCGGCGTCGGCATCCAACAACTGTTATTGAGTTATAATATCAGTTCCGAACTGTTTGAGACCCTTGAAATTCTGGGTATTATAGGACTTATAATGATTGTGCTCGAAGCAGCCCTCGACCTCGAATTAAGTTGGTCGAAATGGCCCATTATCTGGAAGTCGTTTACCATTGCAGCACTATCCCTTGGTTTAACCGCATTGGGCCTTTCGCTGGTCATACGGCTTTTTGTTCCGGACATGAGCATTATTTCATCTTTTATTTACGCCATTCCCGTTTCCATACTGAGCAGTGCCATCATCATTCCAAGTGTTTTTAATCTTTCCTCTTATAAGAAAGAATTTATGATTTACGAAAGCACCTTTTCAGATATACTGGGGATCATGCTTTTTTACCTGATCATTGAAAATTTGGATGTTGAAGGGGTCAGCAGATTAAGTTTCACCATCGGGAGCAATATTTTATTGACAATCTCCATCTCAATTGTTCTCAGCTACGTACTCTTGTACATCATTCAGAACATCAGAGGAGAAGCAAAATTTTTTCTGTTTCTGGCGGTTTTGGTGCTACTCTATTCGGTCGGAAAAATATTTCATTTATCTTCATTAATTATCATTCTGCTGTTCGGTTTATTGCTCCGAAACCATAAGGTTTTACTTTTCAAAAAATTAGAAGACTGGCTGTATGATGAAAAAATTGACACCATTTTCGCTCAATTCAAACTTATCACCGTAGAAACTTCTTTTGTAATCCGTACATTCTTTTTTGTGGTGTTTGGGATGACGCTTCCACTCGCCTCTATACTTAGCTGGAAGGTTTGGTTCATAAGCTTACTTTTTCTGGCATTGGCTTATCTTGTCAGATTTTTGCTTTTCAAGGCCATTGAAGGTAAAGATATTTTTCCACAAATTTTTATCGCTCCCCGTGGACTAATTTCAATCCTGCTATTCTTTGCCATACCCGAATCACTTAAATACAAAGGTTTTGAGAGCGGAATCTTATTTGTTGTAATTATAGCCACCAGTCTCATTATGGCCTTTTCATTAATATACAGTTCAAAGAAGACAAAAGACCTAACGAAACCAAACGAAAAACCACTTAATATTTAAGCATGAAAAAATTTCTGTTTCTTTCGATTTTATTTATTCTGGCAGCGTGTACATCCTCCAAAAGTGTTAAGAAGGATATACAGGGTTTATATGAACCTGTTGAAATTTTGAGAGATCAATGGGGAATCAATCATATTTATGCCGAAAACCAACACGATCTTTTTTTCGCCCAGGGATATGCCGCAGCCAAGGACCGGCTTTTTCAGTTTGAAGTATGGCGCCGTCAGGCCACGGGAACTGTTGCAGAAATTTTGGGAGAACGTGAATTAAAGCGTGATATCGGAACCCGCCTGTTTAAATTCAGGGGCGAAATGAATCATGAAATGAGTCACTATCATCCGGAAGGCATTGAAATCATCACAGCATATACCGACGGGGTTAATGCCTATATTGATGAAATATTGGCCAAAACTGAAAATCTTCCCATCGAGTTTAAATTACTGAATATTTTACCCGGGAAATGGACACCGGAAGTTGTTATATCAAGGCATCAGGGCCTACTTGGGAATATCGGTTCGGAATTGCAGATTGGCCGTGCAGTTGCCAAATTAGGCGCAGAAAAGGTTAAAGATTTGTATTGGTTTCATCCGAAAGATCCAAATATTCAACTGGATCCGAAAATCAATCAGGAACTGCTTTTTGATAACATTCTGGATTTATACAATGCCTACCGAAGACCGCTGCGCTTCAGGGCAGAAGACATTGATCCTGCTTATTTAAATTCGAAGGAGGACATGGCTTTAAGCATGTCTGAAACCCCAACAGAAGATTCATTATCCATCGGAAGCAATAACTGGATCGTAAGTGGCGACCTGATGGAAGATGGTAATACCTATATGGCCAATGATCCACATCGGACAATTGCCGTTCCATCGCTCAGGTATATGGTACATTTGGTTGCCCCCGGATGGAACGTTATTGGAGGAGGCGAAC
>CAYNTB010000399.1:0-2933 GCA_964399905.1 uncultured Bacteroidales bacterium
GATAGATTTATCAACCGGAATTCTCAGGGAGAAACCGGTAATGGAATTCTCCGACACCCACAATCATTGAGTTTGGATTATCGAGGAAAGTCAATTTATCATTTGCAACATCAGCAATCCTAATCGAATCCCCAATTTTCAATTTTGAGATATCAATTACCAATTGATCCGGAAGATCTTCAACAAGTGCTTTAACTTTGATTTTTCGGATCTTCTTTTTAAGGCTTCCACCACTTAGAACACCAGGTGCAACGCCTGTAAATGCAACAGGAATCGAAATGGTTACGGGTTTTTCAGGTAGAACCTGAAGAAAATCGGCATGTAAAATATTATCTCCAACTGGATGATACTGGATGTCCTGAAGAACTGCCATAAATTTTTTATCACCGATGTTTAAATCGACAATATAAACATTGGGAGTAAAAAGGATGGGTTTAAAATTCTTTTCTTCTGTGATGAAATGAATTTGTTCTTTTCCGCCATATAATACACAGGGAACTTTACCTTCCTTTCTGTGCTTTTTAGCATCTTTTTTCCCTACGCTCTCTCTCAGAGAACCGCTCAATGATACTGTTTTCATAATTTGTTAATTTAATTTATTAGAATTTAAATAATGAACTTATCGACTCTTTATTTTCCAGACGTTTGATTACTTCTGCAAAAAGATCGGCGGTCGAAAGCACCGTAAATTTTTCATGTTCCCGTTTTAATGGAATGGTGTCTGTTACAACGATTTCGCTAAATGGCGAATTAATTAAACGATCATAGGCCTTACCTGAAAATACAGGGTGTGTACAGAAAGCACGTACACTTGCGGCACCATTGTTCATCATTAATTCAGCAGCCTTTGTAATTGTACCCGCTGTATCAATGATATCATCAACCAGTACAATATCCTTGCCTTTTACATCTCCGATCAAAGCCATTTTGCCAATTTCATTAGGTTTTGCACGTTGTTTATAGCAAATTACGAAATCGGTTTCTAATATTTTTGCATAAGCTGCAGCCCTTCTGGTTCCACCTGTATCCGGTGAAGCCATGGTTAGGTTTGACAGGTTTAGGCTTTTCAGGTATTTTATAAAAATACTTGAAGCATATAAATGATCAACAGGAACATCAAAGAATCCTTGTATTTGATCGGCATGCAAATCGATGGTTATTATTCGCTGTATGCCTGCTGCGGTCAGTAAATTGGCCACCAGTTTTGAACCAATGGCAACCCGTGGCCTGTCTTTACGGTCCTGACGTGCAAAACCAAAATAGGGTATTACGGCTACAATATTCCGGGCAGATGCTCTTCGTGCTGCGTCAACCATAAGCAATAATTCGAAAAGATTTTCGGCAGGCGGTTGGGTCGATTGAACGATAAATACGTCCAAACCCCTTATGTTTTGCTCGAATCCCCCATACTGCTACGCCCCACATGAATCTGTTCACCATCAGCAAATACAGTGATTGAAGATTTGCCCAAAGGGGCACCGTAGCTTTTAGCTATCTTCTCGCTGAGGTATTTTGAATTTCTTCCAGAGAATATGATGCTCATGATTTTTAGCTATCTTGAAATGAATGCGTTGATTTCGGCTGCAAAATTATAATTATTATGCTAATCATGCAACTAATAATGAACATTCTTAAAATCTTGCTATTTTTTACGAGGATAATATATTTTTTTGAGTATTTTTGCACTGCCAGAGACGTCCTAATATTTATTAAGCCCGGGTGGCGGAATTGGTAGACGCGTTGGTCTCAAACACCAATGAGGTAACACTCGTGCCGGTTCGACCCCGGCCCCGGGTACAGCTTATTAAGCGCTCTCTTTATTATAAATTGAGCGCTTTTTTTGGCGATATACAAATCTTTTCTTATGAAATGCCCATGACCGATAAACAGCATTCGAAGCATATCATTAATGATCAAGGACATTATATGTGACCAATGAATACAAATTATAATACATGAAACAAGCAGCCCGATTTGGGGAACAAAAAAGATGAAAGATTGGCTGGCTGGTATCGTTTGAAGCAAGTTTAAAATTATTTATGTATGAAAAATTTTCTGAAAAATATAAAAGTTTATCTGCCAATTTTATTTGCAATTGTATTGGTTACAGGTATTTTTATTGGGAAAAATATCAATCCCGGACTATCGCTTGATCAGGCATTGATGCCTCTAAAATCATCGGGTCAATATAATAAGTTAAATGATATTATCAATTATATAGAAAAAGATTATGTTGATCCTGTTGACCGGGCAAAACTAACCACAAAAGCTGTTGAGGCCATCATTGAAGAATTGGATCCACATACTTCTTATATCAGTAAGGAAGAGTTTAATGCCATCAACGATCCATTGATGGGTTCATTTGAAGGAATAGGGGTTCAGTTTAATATTTTAGAGGATAGTATCACTATTATCCAGGTAATTGCAGGAGGCCCCTCCGAGAAAGTCGGAATCCTTCCCGGTGACCGGATTATTAAGGTTAATGATTCTCTGATCGCCGGTGTCGGGCTTAAAAATACGGACGCCATCAAATTACTGAAGGGCCCGCGTGGAACAACCGTTAAAGTAAGTGTGTTACGAAAAGGGTTCCCTGACCTTATTGATTTTGATATTGAACGAAATATCATTCCAACCTACAGCCTCGATGTTGCTTATATGATTAATGACAGCATTGGTTATATGAAACTGAATACCTTTTCGGCCTCGACTTATACCGAATTTGTTAAAGCCGGAAAAGAATTAAAAAAACAGGGATTAAAAAACTTAATTATTGACTTACGCGGAAATACGGGCGGATTTGTGAAACCTGCAGTTCAGATCGCTGATGATTTCCTGAGTGAAAATAAATTGATTGTTTATACCAAAGGCAACAACAGGCCTAAAAGTTCTGCTTATTCCAAATCTAACGGAATGTTTGAATCAACCGGACTCAT
>CAYNTB010000400.1:0-2929 GCA_964399905.1 uncultured Bacteroidales bacterium
AGAATGAATTGCACTTACCGGAAGATCCGACCCAGTTTATACTAATACCGGCAATAGCCCGTAAACGATATAAAGTGTTGTTGGAAAAGCAAAAATTACTTACCCAGCTTACTGATAATTCGAAATATAATTTTTTCAAACCGGGGAAGGACAAGAATCCCGGCATCATCGCCTGTGGAATTGCTTATAACTATCTGTTGGAAAATTTTCAGAAAGGGGATATACCTTATCCGGTTTTAAAAATCGGGCAGTATCCGGTCCCTGAAGAGATGGTGCAAAAAATTTATGAATCATCAGATGAATTACTCATTCTTGAAGATGGATATCCTCTGATTGAGAGTTCATTGCGAGGGATGTTGAATCATGGCAAAAAAATAAAAGGAAGGCTGGATGGAAGCATTCCAAGAACCGGTGAATTAAACCCGAATATTGTTGCAGTTGGATTGGGAATGGAAAAAACAACAGGCGAAAAAATTCCGGAATTCGTAATGGGCAGGCCCCCTTCATTATGCAAAGGGTGCTCACATAATGATTCGTTTCTTGCATTAAACGAAGCTCTTAAGGATTATTCAAAGGGCAGGGTGTTCTCGGATATTGGGTGTTATACACTGAGTGCTTTAAAACCACTTGAAGCAATTAATTCATGCGTGGATATGGGTGCCTCCATCACAATGGCAATTGGTGCCGCTGATGCAGGCCTGATCCCTGCTGTTGCGGCAATTGGAGATTCTACTTTTACACATAGCGGAATGACCGGATTACTGGATGCCGTTAATAATAATTCACCAATTACTGTTCTAATTCTTGATAATTCAACCACAGGGATGACCGGTGGACAAAAATCATCGGCCTTGGGTCGGATAGAGGCCATCTGTATCGGATTAGGGGTCGAAAAGGAACACATCAGGGTGATTAAGCCATTGCATAACCGCCACGAAGAAAATGTAAAAATCATTGCAGAAGAACTCGAATACAAAGGAGTTTCGGTAGTGATACCCCAAAGGGAATGTATACAGACGTTGAATAAAAGGATGCGTTTAAAACACCAGGCGAAAAAATTAGAATTATAAATACGGATGATTGAATGAAAAAAGATATTATACTTGCAGGAGTAGGTGGTCAAGGGATCTTATCCATAGCTGCAACAATTGGTACAGCGGCAATAGATTTAAATTTATATTTGAAGCAGGCTGAGGTTCATGGGATGAGCCAAAGGGGAGGAGATGTTCAGTCTCATCTCAGGCTTTCTTCAGATCCGATATATTCGGATCTGATACCCGAAGGTAAAGCTGACCTGATCATCTCCATTGAACCAATGGAATCATTGCGATACCTGCCCATGTTATCAAAAAGTGCCTGGATCATTACAAATACACAGCCATTCATTAATATCCCCAATTACCCTGATTTGGATCAGATTATTCAAAGAATAAAATCAATCCCAAATCATATTGCAATTAATGCGGATGAAATTGCAAAAGAAATTGGCTCTGCCCGATCTGCAAATATTGTAATTTTGGGTGCAAGTGCACCTTTTCTGGATATTGCAGCAGAGAATCTTGAAAAGGCAATTATAACGATCTTTAAAAATAAGGGCGAAGAAGTTATTCAGACTAACCTGGATGCATTCCGGGCCGGTCTCAAATTTTCTTTGAGTAATAAATAAGAAAGCTCGTCTGTAAATACAAAAATTGTATTTTAGCCCGAACAATTTTAATCCTGCTGTCATGCGCATATATTTGATGATTCTAAGCATTGTGCTTCCCGCTTTGTACATTAACAATAGTCAATCATCTCAAAATCAATCTACTAATTTGGCACAGATTGATTCCATTCATGCAACCATAAACCGTTGGCATTTGGCGGCGTCAAATGCCGATTTCGATGCATTTTTTAATTGTATGGACTCTGAAGCGGTTTATATCGGAACGGATGAATCGGAGAAATGGAACAGGGATGAATTTATGGCATTCTGTAAACCCTATTTTGATCGGGGTTCGGCCTGGGATTTTAAACCTTTCGACCGGAAGGTATATTTACATAAACAGGAAGATTTGGCCTGGTTCGATGAAAAGCTGGATACCTGGATGGGAATTTGCAGATCATCAGGGGTGATTGTAAAATTGGGAAATGATTGGAAAATTAAGCACTATCAATTATCGGTAACGGTGCCCAATGAAATCGTAAACGATTTTATTGAAATGATCAAAAATTACAAATCCAACCCTAAAAATAACTGATATTCGGAATGAAAAAAAGACTCGCAGAAATTCTGATCCTGCTTCTGGCTGGTGCAACAATAATCCTGATTAGTGAAGTTTACACGAACAATGCTGTGAATGAGGAGCTGATGATTCAAGAGGATGAATATCAACCTTCTCTCAAGTATGGTATCATAATCGATTCGCTGGATATTGTAAAGGGAACGATTCAGAAAAATCAATTTTTAGCAGATTTATTAATGGACTTTAAGGTTGATTATGCTAAAATTGATTTAGCAGTCAAGCGGTCAAAATCAGTTTTTGATGTTCGGCATATCCGAACAGGACATCACTATTCCGTTTTGTTAACAAATGATTCATTGCAAAGCGTTCAGTATTTTGTTTATGAAGACAGCCCTACCTCATATATTGTTTTTGATTTAAGAGATTCTGTGCATGTTCATGCCGGAATTAAAGATGTTAAAACAGGAATAAATAAAATTGAAGGCGAAATTACCAGTTCTTTATGGAATTCAATTATTGAACAAAATGGCGATCCGAATTTGGCGAATGAACTTTCTGAAATTTTTGCATGGACCATCGACTTCTTTGGTATTCAAAAAGGGGATTATTACAAAGTTATTTTTGAGGAGCTTTTTGTTGAGGAGCAGAAGATTGGATTGGTAAAAGTGCAGGTGGCCCTTTTTAATCATGTAAATAAGGATCAT